>QZJQ01000032.1 GCA_003599795.1 Nitrospiraceae bacterium | reverse complement strand
ACGCTCTTCCGATCTGTCAGGGTTAGGTTCAGCGCCTTCCTTTGTTACTGCAGAAGGCAGCTTATCAATCATCTTTGGAGTCTTTCTTACGTCTTTGCCCTCAACATTGTGGCTGAACTCAATCGGAATCCCATTCGGGTCAAAAGCGTAAATTGAATGAATGAATCCGTGGTCTATTGCCTCCGACACCTCAAACCCTGCCGCCTCAAGTTTATCCTTCAATTCCCACAGGTCATCTTCTTTTACAACACCGAATGATACATGGTCAAAGATGAATGGGCCCTTAACAGGGTATCCGTGCTCTTTTTCCTCAACGGGATTAATACCGGGCCACTCAAAAAATGCTATCAAATCATTTTCAGATATCTCAAAAAAATAGTGCCTGTATCCGGGTTTACCGAGCCCGGCCACAAGCCTCATCCCGAGCAGGTCTCTCCAGAAACGGATTGTCCTGTCCATATCTCCTGTTGCCATAGCAAGGTGGTTTATGCCGTTAAATTTAATCATTGCCGCCCCTCCTTAATACTCCTTTCATTAAAAATAGTATAACTCAGATTCCTCATGGCTCCACCATAAAAAACAGGTGGATTTTTTGTCCTGTTTTATTTTAAAATTCATAATCAGCTGTACAATTTTTAAGGAGGTGAATGTTTAATGTGGTTGGTAACTGTAGATGCGGATAAATGCGAGGGCTGCGAGGAGTGCGCCAATAACTGTCCTGTCAGTGTGTTCAAGATGGAGAATGGAAAGGCAATCCCCTATCAGGCAGACCTGTGCGAAGGCTGCGAGACATGTGTAAGCGTCTGTTCAACCGGAGCAGTTACACTTAAAGAAATGTAGGGCCTTCCCTAAAACAATAAAATAAAAAAGGGGGCACAGAATCTCTGGTTCCCTTTTTTATTTATTGAGTCTCTGTGAAGTTTCAAAAAAGCTTCCTGTTTATTGACTGTAACCGTATGGTTTTTGTATATTATTCACTGATTTTCACTGCGGATTTATTTTGAATTTTAAAGGAGATTAAGATTAAAACTGACGCCGTCAACTTTGACTCGCCTGAAGGAAAGGAGATTTACAGGCATAGCGCATCTCACATTATGGCGCATGCAGTAAAAGATTTATTCCCTGCCGCTAAACTTGCAATAGGACCGGCAACAGACGAGGGTTTTTATTACGATTTTGATATGGACCGGCCTTTTACGCCCGAAGACCTTGCTTTGATAGAAAACAAAATGAAGGAGCTGATAAAAAGAAATAATCCGTTTACAAAAAAAAATGTGCCAAGAGAAGATGCAATAGCGTTGTTTAAAAAAATGGGAGAGGATTATAAAGTGGAGATTCTCTCTGAGATTGCAGACGATGAAGTATCCGTATATGAAGAGGGAGGGTTTGTTGACCTGTGCAGGGGCCCCCACGTTCCGTCAGCGGGTTCTATCAAGGCGTTCAAACTTTTAAGCATTGCCGGAGCATACTGGCGCGGAAGTGAAAAAAATAAAATGCTCCAGCGGATTTACGGAACAGCCTTCAATAAAGAAAAAGAATTAAAAGACTATCTTATTTTTCTTGAAGAAGTCAAAAAAAGAGACCACAGAAAACTCGGCAAGGAACTGGACCTTTTCAGCATAAGCGAAGATATCGGCCCCGGATTAATCCTCTGGCATCCCAACGGCGCAATTATAAGAAAAACCATAGAAGATTTCTGGAGAGATGAACATTACAAGGCCGGTTATAACCTCCTCTACTCGCCTCACATAGCAAAACTTAACCTCTGGCAGAAGAGCGGGCATCTTGATTTCTACAGAGAGAATATGTATTCGCCGATGGAGATAGAAGGCATAGAGTATGAACTCAAACCGATGAACTGCCCGTTTCACGTAAACATATATAAAAGTTCTCTCAGGAGTTACAGGGAACTTCCGGTCAGGTATGCAGAACTTGGAACAGTTTACAGATATGAACGGTCTGGCGTGCTCCACGGGCTTATGAGAGTCAGGGGATTTACACAGGATGACGCTCACATATTCTGCAGGGAAGACCAGATAGAAAGCGAGATACTGAGCATCCTTGACTTCACGCTTTTTATTCTTAAGACATTCGGTTTTGAATCATACGATGTTTATCTATCAACCAGGCCTGAGAAATATGTCGGCGCGCTTGAAAACTGGGAAAGATCCACAAACGCCCTAAAGCAGGCGCTGGATAAAAAGGGGCTTCCATATCAAGTGGATCCCGGCGAAGGCGTTTTTTACGGCCCGAAAATAGATATCAAGATAAAAGACTCATTGAACAGGTCATGGCAGTGCAGCACAATTCAGGTTGACTTTAACAACCCTGAGAGGTTTGATGTAAATTACAGAGGAAACGACGGGAAAGACCATAGGCCTATAATGATTCACCGCGCCCTCATGGGCTCACTTGAAAGGTTTTTCGGAATTCTCATAGAGCATTACGCGGGCGCATTCCCGTTATGGCTTGCACCGGTTCAAATTGGAATACTCACGATTGCAGAAAGACATTCGGACTATGCGCTAAAAACTGCTGATGCCTTAAAGCTTAACGGAATCAGGATTGAGACCAATCTTGAAAATGAAAAAATCGGCTATAAAATCAGAGAAGCCACTATCAGAAAAGTGCCTTATTTAGTTATAATAGGCGACAAAGAATTAGATGAGAAGAAGCTGACAGTAAGAAAGCGCAGCGGGGAAAACATGGGCTCATTAACAATTGACGAGCTTCTAAAGATGATAAAAGGAGAAGTAGACGGTAGACAGTAGACGGTATTTCATTTTATATACTGTATGCTATATACTTAATGCTTAGAAAAATACGGAGGTGGAAACATAAGCAAACACATAAGGGTAAACGAACAGATACGGGCAAAGGAAGTCAGGCTTATTGACGGTGACGGCAAGCAGGCTGGCATTGTTTCTGTCAGAGAGGCATTGGAACTTGCCGACCAAAGAGAACTGGATTTAGTAGAGGTATCGCCTGAGGCAAATCCTCCGGTTTGCAAGCTGCTGGATTTTGGTAAATATAAATACCAGATGAGCAAAAAACAAGCACCGAGCAAAAAAATTGACATTAAAGAAATAAAGATAAGGCCCCAGATTGGCATTCACGATTTGGAATTGAAAGTAAGGAATATGCGCCGTTTTCTGGACGAAGGACACAAGGCTAAGGTAATGATGTTCTTCAGGGGAAGAGAGATGGCAAGGCCTGAGCTTGGGCTGGTGGTCTTTGAAAGGATGACCCAGATGCTGCCAGGAAAGTTTAATATAGAGATGAAACCAAAACTTGAAGGTAATCATATTACAATGGTGATTGGGCCAAGCAGTAAATAGAAATCGTATAAGTCACATAAGACCGATTTGACATATGATAATTGAATATTTTCAGGAGGATTAACATGCCAAAGATGAAAACACATAGAGGAGCTGCAAAAAGATTTAAGGTTACAGGCACAGGAAAAATAAAGAGGAGCAAGGCTTTTAAGAGCCACATCCTCACAGGCAAGCCGTCAAAAAGAATGCGTAAACTGAGGACTGCCACTCTTGTTTCAAAAAAAGAACAGAGCAACATAAAAAAACTTTTACCGTATATGTAGATAAAGTTTAGAGTTGAAAGTTATTAGTTGAGAGTTTTAAACTTTTCACTTTTAACTTCTAACTTTTCACTTACAGATTAGGGAGGATTAAAATGCCAAGGGCTAAAGGTGGATTTAAAACAAGACACAGAAGAAAGAAAGTGCTTGAACAGGCAAAGGGCTATTACAGCGCAAAGAGCCGTCTGTTCAGGATAGCAACAGAAGCGGTTGATAAGGCGCTGCAGTATGCCTACAGAGACCGCAAAGTAAAAAAACGCGAGTTCAGGTCTCTCTGGATTATAAGGATTAATGCTGCTGTCAGGGCGGCAGGTTTGACTTACAGCCAGTTTATTGCAGGGGCCAAAAAGGCAAAGATTGCCCTGAACAGGAAGGCATTGGCTGATATGGCTTACAGTGATCCAAAGGCATTCAGCGAACTTGCAGAGTCCGTTAAGAAAAAACTTGCCGCATAAAAGAGGCGGCAGTTCACTAAATGCTTGACACAGACTCTTTCAAAAAAGCGTTTCTCATTGAATTAGATAAGGCTGCGTCTATATCAGAGCTTCAGCAGGTGCGTATTAAATACCTCGGGAAAAAGGGACTGCTGACAGCTCTGCTCAAAAACCTTTCTACAATACCTGCTGAAGAAAAAAGGTCTTTTGGAAAAGCAGTAAATGAACTTAAGGGATTCGTTGAAAATGATATTGCCTCAAAAGAATCTGCTCTGGGCAATGCCGACCTTAAGAAAAGACTTTCATCAGAGGCCATTGATGTAACGCTTCCGGGCAAATACACGCCGGTAGGCAGGGAGCATCCGATAAATAAAGTCATGGAGGAAATTGAAGATATTTTTGTTTCTATGGGCTTTGGCATTGAAGAGGGCCCTCAGGTTGAGCTTGATTATTATAATTTTGAAGCATTGAATGTGCCGAAAGACCACCCTGCGCGTGACATGCAGGATACATTTTACATCAGCGATGATGTGCTGCTCAGGACTCATACCTCTCCTGTTCAGATAAGGGTAATGGAAAAAAAGAAGCCTCCCCTGAGATTCATTGCTCCGGGCAAGGTTTACAGGTGCGATGCTGATATTTCCCATACACCCATGTTTCATCAGGTTGAAGGCCTGATGGTTGATACAGATGTTTCTTTCAGCGACCTCAAGGGCGTGCTTGAAACATTCATCCACAGGATGTTCAGCCCTGAGAGCCCTGTAAGGTTCAGGCCGAGCTTCTTCCCGTTCACAGAGCCTTCGGCAGAAGTGGACATCGGCTGCATATTCTGCAAAGGCAAAGGCTGTCAGGTATGCAAAGGCACAGGATGGCTTGAGATACTTGGCGCCGGCATGGTAAACCCGCGAGTCTTTGAGATGGTCGGATACAATCCGGATGTCTATACCGGCTTTGCATTTGGTATGGGCGTTGAGCGCATAACCATGCTCAAATACGGGATTGACGATATCAGGCTTTTCTTTGAGAATGACCTGAGATTTTTAAGACAGTTTTAGAGACTCATTTCCGCAAGCCTCATTCTTCCGAATTGTCGCGAAGTACTCACAGTAAGTCGCACTCGTGAGGCATCGACACATCCCGCGTGTTTCACCAAAAAGAAATCAGCGGCGATAGTTGCCCCATGATATACGAACTTCCACTTTTAGTCCATATTACCGCAAAAGGAGAAATGCCGCAAAAGTCGACATGTTAATTTTATTGCTTTTTAAAACTTCATTAATATTTCGTTTTGTGCTATAGTTTTCTAAATTATCAGAAAAGAGGAATGTTCGGATATCCATTGTTGGGCATGATAGGCATGAATTTGAAAAGACTTCATAGAATCTTCATTGGCGGTTTTGTTTGCATGCTCCTTGTAATTTCCTCTGACCTATCAGTTGCAAGCGAGAACAATCGACCTATTCAGGTAGAGGTGGTCATCACAGATCAGTATCCGCGGTACCTTGCAAAAGGAGCACCAGATGAAAACATAGAACTGCACCCTATTAATATCGTCAACAAAGGTCGCTATGGTGCACAAGTAAGATTTTCCGGTTGTACCCCCGACAACACGGGGAAGTGTAAAGCCCAAGTCCTCTATATACTGCTTGATCCACAAGGCCATAAGCGCTTCTCCTCTGGATGGCTCAGGCTTTGGTATGACAGACCTCCTGTCCCAATCGGCGAGACCCGAATAGGTGAAGAAGGTATGGGAGGTGAAATCAAAGGCGAGCCTCCTGGTTCTTGGGAGGTCGTGGCCGTTGTGCGCGATCAAGTTTCGGGGCTGGTATCAACAAATATAGCATCATTCGCTGTTCCAGCTCCTCTGCTGTCCGCCGGCCATGTCGGAGCTTCGCATTGCCATGTAGATGAATCTGTTTTGTTCACTTGTCGCAGCGGGCCAAAACAAATATCTGTTTGTGCATCTACCGATGCATTACGAAAAACTGGCTATCTGGCGTACCGTTTCGGTCGTCCTAGCCAACGACCGGAGATAGATTTTCCCTCCTCCGGTACAAACCCAGCAACTGTTTTCTCTTATTTTGCCAGTAGCTATGCCAAGGGTGGCACCGAGCTGCTGCAGTTTTCTATCGGGGAATTCACGTATCAAGTTTTTAGCGAACACCACGCCTTTGACTGGAATGGATCTGGCGTGGTCGTTAATCGCGGGAAGAAGCGTGTTGCATATTTCCTTTGCAACGAAAAGTCGCTCATAAACAACTTGCACCAGTTAAAATTTATGGGACTCCCTAACGAGGAATTTACGGATTTTGTTGATCATGAACCAGCGAAATAGTGTGGCAGGTCTATTGTGTGCTTCGGCATCCAATCGGTTGCCAACAAGACAATCTAGCCGATCGCTACGCTCCGGCTGATTTTTTCGTTAATCATTTCACCCCGAAATCGTGAATAATTCCGCCTCAGAGATGCGGCTTTGTGGCTGTAATCCGCAATCCGATTTTTACAGGCAAAGCATCATCTCACCTATAATTCACAAACTCCATATGTATCCCAAAATCTTTCCCTTTGAGCATTGTAATGACTAATTGCAGGTCGTCTATTTTTTTAGCGCGGACGCGAAGCTGGTCTTTCTGAATCTCCGCCTGAACCTTCATCTTTGAATCCTTTATAACCTTAACAATCTCTTTTGCCTTTTCCTGCGCTATCCCCTGCTGAAGCTTTATAACCTGCCTTACCGTGCTGCTTGCTGCCGGCTCAATCTTGCCGTAGTCAAGGGATTTAAGTGATACGCTGCGCTTGACAAGCTTTGACTGAAGTATATCTATGACACTCTTCATCTTGCTCTCATCGTCTGAAATTAGGGTAATCTCTGCATTTTCTTTGCTGAAATCAATGCTGCTTTTGCTACCCTTAAAATCAAACCTCTGGCTTATCTCTTTTGTCGCCTGCTGAACAGCGTTTAATACCTCCTGCATGTCAACCTTGCTTACTATATCAAAAGAATGTTCATCTGCCATGTGCAAACCTCCACCTGTGAATTGTTTCTCTGAATCTTCTCATGCGAGAGCCTTTAGGATATTTGGAGTGTTTAGTTCTGAGTTTGGAGTCTTTATTTCATTCCTGACACCAAACTCAGAACCCATAACTTATTTTATTCTTCAGGAGGAGGAGCAGGCTGCTCTGCCTGTGCAAATAATTCAGGCATTTCCCGCTTTACAAATGTATTCCGGTATTTTGCTATGCCTGTGCCTGCCGGAATAACTCTCCCCATTATTACATTTTCCTTCAGTCCCCTGAGTTCATCAATGGAGCCGTTGATGGCAGCCTCTGTAAGGACCCTCGTTGTTTCCTGGAAGGATGCCGCAGACACAAAGCTCTCTGTTGCAAGAGACGCCTTGGTTATGCCGAGAAGCAATGGCTTGGCCTGCGCAGGCTTTTTGCCTTTTCCTTTTATCTTTGCATTTTCTTCCTGGAACACCGTCCTGTCAACTTGCTCTCCTATCAGCAGGTTTGTATCTCCGGGGTCTTCTATCCTTACTTTCTTCATCATCTGCCTGACAATAACCTCAATATGTTTATCGTTTATTGAAACGCCCTGCAGGCGGTAGACCTTCTGAACTTCATCAACAAGGTATCTCTGGAGTTCTTTTGGCCCCATAATATCAAGTATGCTGTGCGGATTTACTGCTCCGTCCATTAACGGCTCGCCTGCCTTTACCCAGTCGCCCTCATGAACGCTGACATGCTTGCCCTTTGGTATGAGGTATTCTCTTGATTCGCTGCTTCCCTTGACTACAACAACCCTCATGCCCTTATGCGCTCCTTTGAATTCCACCATACCGTCAATCTCGGTGACAATTGCCTGCTCTTTGGGACGCCTTGCCTCAAAGAGTTCCGCAACTCTTGGAAGTCCGCCTGTTATATCCTTTGTCTTTGTGGTTTCGCGGGGCATCTTTGCAAGTATATCGCCGGGAGCAACAATCTGGTTCCTGTCAACAAGTATATGCGCTCCTGCAGGCAGGAGATAACGCGCAAGGTTGCCTGTGGAAGGAATCTTAAGCGTCACCTTGCCATGTTCATCTTTTATTGATATTCTGGGCCTCATGTTCGTGGGATAATCAATAATAACCTTGTGGGAAAGTCCAGTCATCTCGTCCACTTCTTCCTTAATGGTTACGTTCTCGGCAATATCACCAAGCGCTATTCTTCCCCCTACCTCTGTCAGTATGGGAGTTGAATAAGGATCCCATTCAACCAGCCGCTGTCCGATTTCCACCTTCTGCCCGTTGCCCACAAGAAGCTTGGCCCCGTAAACGATAGGGTACTTTTCCTTTTCTCTTCCCTTTGCATCCACAACGGCAATGCTTCCGTTTCTATTCATCACAACCAGCAGGCCTTCCCTGTTTTTAACCGTGCTTATATTTATAAACTTTATGGTGCCTGAGTTCTTTGCCTCAAGCACTGTCTGTTCCACAACCTTTGAAGCTGCGCCGCCTATATGGAAGGTCCTCATCGTAAGCTGGGTGCCGGGCTCGCCTATAGACTGGGCTGCTATAACCCCTACTGCTTCACCAAGCTCAACAGGCCCGCCCCTTGCAAGGTCTCGGCCGTAACACGCCGCGCAAGCTCCAAATATAGACTGGCAGGTAAGGACAGAGCGTATTTTCACTCTGTCTATTCCGGCATCTATTATTTTTTGGGTCAGTTCCTCGTCTATCGCGCTGTTCTTGCCGGCAATCTTATCTTTTGATATCGGGTCTTTTATGTCTTCGGCAATGGTTCTTCCCAGAATTCTTTCTTCCAGCGGTTGAATTATTTCACCGCCCTCTATAAGGGACGTTACAACTATCCCGTCGCTCGTTCCGCAATCTTCCTCCATAATAATCACATCCTGCGCAACATCAACCAGCCTTCTCGTAAGATACCCTGAGTTAGCTGTTTTTAACGCTGTGTCAGCCAGGCCTTTTCTTGCGCCGTGCGTAGATATGAAGTACTGCAAAGGCGTAAGTCCTTCCCTGAAGTTTGCGGTAATCGGCGTTTCAATAATCTCGCCTGAAGGCTTTGCCATAAGTCCTCTCATGCCTGCAAGCTGCCTTATCTGCGCCGTGCTTCCCCTGGCCCCTGAATCAGCCATCATAAAGATGCTGTTGAAAGACCTTCTTTCCTGCAGGTCTTCCTCTGAAAACTTCTTGCCGTCTTCTGCGCCAAGTTCCTTCATCATCTCATCAGCTATTTTCTCCGTGACATTGGCCCAGATATCTATTACCTTATTGTACCGCTCGCCCTGAGTTATAAGCCCGTCTCCGTACTGTTTCTGCACGTCAATGACTTCATGCTCGGCTTCTCTTATCATCTCTGCCTTCTTGGAAGGTATATGCATATCAGCCATGCATATGGACACCCCTGATTTTGTGGCATACTCAAATCCGAGTTTCTCAAGATTATCAAGAAACACCACAGTGGCCCTCTTGCCTGCATTTGCATAGGAGTATTCTATAATCTTTGTGAGTTCCTTCTTTGTAAGTGTCTTATTCACGGAAGAAAAAGGAATTTTCTCCGGAACTATCTCGCTGAACAGCGCCCTTCCGCAGGTGCTTTCAACAAACTGACCGTCTATCTTCACCTTTATTCTTGCGTGCTCGTCAAGGACTCCGGCGTCATATGCAATCCTCACGTCGTCTGTCCCTGAAAATGCCTTGCCCTCGCCTTTTGCGCCTGTCTTTTCCTTGGTCAGGTAATATATTCCGAGAACCATGTCCTGAGTAGGCACAAGTATTGGTTTCCCGTTTGCCGGCGAAAGGATATTGTTAACAGCCATCATCAGAACCCGTGCCTCTATCTGCGCTTCTATTGACAACGGCACATGAACTGCCATCTGGTCGCCGTCAAAGTCAGCATTAAACGCTGTACATACCAAAGGATGAAGCTTAATTGCTTTTCCTTCAACAAGGATGGGGTCAAAGGCCTGTATGCCGAGCCTGTGAAGTGTAGGAGCGCGGTTTAAGAGCACAGGATGTTCCCTGATAACTTCTTCCAGCGCATCCCATACCTCAGGCTGTTCTTTTTCAACAAGTTTTTTTGCAGCCTTTATTGTAGTGGCAAAGCCTTTATCCTCAAGCCTGCTGAACACGAGGGGCTTGAAGAGTTCCAGCGCCATCCTCTTTGGAAGGCCGCACTGATGAAGCTTGAGCTCAGGGCCAACGACAATAACAGACCTGCCTGAATAGTCAACACGCTTCCCGAGAAGATTCTGGCGGAAACGTCCCTGCTTTCCTTTTATCATGTCACTCAGAGATTTCAACGGCCTCTTCGTTGCCGTCTTTAATACACGGCCTCTCCTGCCGTTATCAAACAGGGCGTCAACAGCTTCCTGAAGCATCCTTTTCTCATTCTTTATGATTACGCTTGGAGCCTTTAATTCCATCAGCCTTTTTAACCTGTTATTTCTGTTTATAACTCTGCGGTAAAGGTCATTCAGGTCTGATGTCGCAAATCTCCCGCCTTCAAGCGGCACCAGCGGCCTTAAGTCCGGCGGCAGAACCGGTATTACATCCATTATCATCCACTCAGGCTTGTTGCCTGAGCTCTTAAATGCCTCAACAACCTTAAGCCTCTTGGTGAGTTTCTTTTTAACGCCGATGGATACGGCATCCCGTATCTTATGCTTCAGCTCTTTGCCGAGAGCGTCAAGGTCAACCCGTCTTAGAAGTTCCCTTATTGCTTCAGCGCCCATCCCTGCTTTGAAACCCGCGCCGAGCTCTGCGCTCTTTTTCTTATATTCGTCTTCTGTTAGAAGTTCCTTCTCCTTAAGTTTTGTATCCCCGCGGTCAATAACAACATAGCTTTCAAAATACAGCACCTTTTCAAGGTGCCTCATTGTCATGTCAAGCAATGTGCCTATTCTGCTCGGAACCCCTTTGAGGAACCAGATATGCGCAACCGGGGTTGAAAGTTCTATATGCCCGAGCCTGTATCTTCTGACCTTGGACTGTATAACCTCAACACCGCACTTGTCGCACACAACGCCCCTGTGCTTCATCCTCTTATATTTTCCGCATATGCACTCCCAGTCCTTCATCGGGCCGAATATCTTTGCACAGAAAAGGCCGTCGCGCTCAGGCTTAAACGTACGGTAGTTTATCGTCTCGGGTTTCTTGACCTCTCCGTAAGACCACTCCCGTATCTTTTCAGGCGAAGCCAGTTTAACTCTCAGCGCCTCAAAATCAGTCGGATTTTTAGGCCTTTGAAAAATAGTATAGGTTTCTTCTGCCAAGCTATTCCCCCTTTCCGCCTGAGGCGGATTTTTTCTCAAGAAGCTCTACATCAAGAGCAAGGCTCTGGAGTTCTTTTATTAATACGTGGAATGACTCGGGAACACCGGGTTCCAGAGTCGCATCGCCCTTAACAATCGCATCGTACATACGGGTTCTGCCGGTTACATCATCACTTTTTACAGTGAGGAATTCCTGCAGAGTGTGAGCTGCGCCGTATGCCTCCAGCGCCCAGACTTCCATCTCGCCAAGCCTCTGGCCTCCGAACTGCGCCTTTCCTCCGAGCGGCTGCTGTGTTACCAGTGAATAAGGCCCTATGGAACGCGCATGCATCTTGTCGTCAACAAGATGATGAAGTTTCAGCATATACATGTATCCTACAGTCACAGGCCTTTTGAACGGTTCGCCTGTCCTGCCGTCACAAAGCGTTATCTGGCCTGTGCCGGGGAGTCCTGCTTTCTTCAGCATATCCTTTATCTCGCTCTCTTTTGCTCCCTCAAATACTGGCGTTGCAACATAAAGTCCCAACGTCTTTGCCGCCCATCCAAGATGAGTTTCAAGTATCTGACCCACATTCATTCTTGATGGAACGCCCAGCGGGTTCAGGACGATGTCCACGGGCATGCCATCAGGAAGATACGGCATATCCTCTTCAGGCAATACCATTGCAACAACACCTTTATTTCCGTGCCTGCCCGCCATCTTATCGCCAATCTGCAGCTTGCGCTTCATGGCTATGTATACCTTAACAAGTTTGTTTACTCCGGGCGGAAGCTCATCGCCTCTTTTAACCCTGTCAATACGCTCATCGTATCTTGATTCAAGGTAGCGCACATACTGGTTTGCTTCATTGTTTACAATATCTATTTTTTCCTTTACGTCAAAATCAGCTATCTTCACGCCTATCAGATGTTCGTTCTTGATTCTTTCTATCTGCTTTTCAGTAAGCTTTTTGCCTTTCTGGCATATGACTTCCTTTGTCTTGGAGTCTTTTATCTCGTCTAAAACCTTCTGGTCAACAAGCAGATGTCGTATCTTGCGGAATTTATCTTCCTTTACTATCCGTATTTCTTCCTCAAGGTCGCGCTGAAGCCTCACAATGTCTTCTTCCTCTATGCTCTTGGCCCTAACGTCTTTCTCCGAGCCTTTTCTTGAAAACACCCTTGCATCTACAACCGTGCCCTCTATTCCGGGCGGCACATAGAGACAGCTCTCTTTAACGTCTTCAGCCTTCTCCCCGAATATGGCCCTTAAAAGTTTTTCCTCAGGGGTAAGCTGCGTTTCCCCTTTAGGAGTTACTTTCCCCACGAGTATATCGCCGGGCTTTACCTCGGCGCCGATTCTTATTATCCCGCTTTCATCAAGATCTTTAAGCGCTTCCTCTCCGACATTGGGTATATCCCTTGTAATTTCTTCAGGGCCCAGTTTTGTCTCTCTTGACTCTATTTCAAACTCTTCTATATGCACTGATGTGAAGACATCTTCTTTTACAAGCCGTTCGCTTATAAGAATTGCGTCCTCAAAGTTATACCCGCCCCAAGGCATGAATGCTACAAGCACGTTCTTCCCGAGAGCAAGATCGCCCATGTCAGTGCAAGGGCCGTCTGCAAGAACACTGCCTTTTGTCACCATATCGCCTACATTCACTACAGGCTTCTGGTTTATGCATGTAGCCTGATTTGACCTTTGAAACTTTACAAGGCTGTATATATCAACTCCGCCTCCGTCTTCCTTGCTCTTAACAACAATTCTTGAGGCGTCAACACTTTCAACCACGCCTGCTCTCTTTGCCATAACAAGAGCGCCTGAGTCCCTTGCAGCCACATATTCCATTCCCGTGCCTACAATAGGAGCGGATGAAGAAAGCAAAGGCACTGCCTGCCTCTGCATATTGGAGCCCATCAGCGCCCTGTTTGCGTCATCATTTTCAAGAAAGGGAACCAGGGCAGCTGATACGCCGACAATCTGTTTCGGCGACACGTCCATATACTGCACTTCCTTTGGCGTTACCATTCTGAAATCTCCGCCCACTCTTGCGGAAACGGTCTCACCGACAAGATGCCCCTTTTTATCTGCAGGCGAAGTTGCCTCGGCAATAATAAACTTCTCGCCGTCAATAGCTGAAAGGTATTCAACCTCTTCCGTAACTCTGCCATCCTCAACCTTTCTGTATGGAACCTCAATAAACCCGAATTCGTTAACCCTTGCGTACGTTGCCAGCGATGTTATCAATCCGATGTTGGGGCCTTCAGGCGTCTCAACAGGACATATCCTTCCGTAATGTGTAGGATGAACATCCCTGACCTCAAATCCCGCGCGCTCCCTTGTTAGTCCGCCCGGGCCGAGCGCCGAAAGCCTTCTTTTATGCGTAATCTCGGACAGGGGATTTGTCTGATCCATAAACTGGCTCAGCTGGCTTGTTCCGAAAAACTCCTTAACAGCAGCCATAACGGGTTTTGCATTTATGAGGTCGTGCGGCATTGCTGCCTCAAGTTCCGTGAGAGATAATTTTTCTTTTGTTGTACGCTCCATTCTGACAAGCCCTATCCTGAACTGATTTTCAAGCAGTTCTCCAACTCCTCTTATGCGCCTGTTGCCGAGATGGTCTATATCGTCAACCTCGCCCTTGCCTGTTCTTAATGAAAGCAAATAACGCACAATCTCAACAATATCTTTATCTGTAAGGACCCTGGTTTCAAGCGGTATATCAACTCCCAGCCTCTTATTTATCTTCAATCTGCCGACAGGAGAAAGGTCATATCTTCTCGGATCAAAGAAAAGACCCTTGAACAGTTCCCTTGCCGCGTTGATGGTGGGCGGTTCCCCGGGCCTGAGTTTTCTGTATATCTCAACCAGCGCCTCATCCTGCACATTGACTTTATCCGTCAACAGCGTATCCCTGAGGGAAGAAAGATAATGCACATTATCTATAAATAACAGGGAGAGTGAATCTATTCTGGCAATAAGTATCTTATTAAAAATCTCTTCTGTTATAATCTCATTGCCTTCAAGTATCACTTCGCCGGTAGTGGGGTCCACTATATCCTTAAGTGTAATCCTCTCTATTATATCTTCCTTTGAAATCGGTATTTCCTTTATATGCGCGGCTTCCATTTTCTTTATTGCGCCTTTTGTAAGCTTGCTTCCTTCCTTCACAATTAACTCCTTTGTGTGAGGCGCAATTATGTTCTGGACAGCCTTTACTCCGACAAGAATATCACTGACAACCCTCGTAAAATTATTGCCTTTTATCTTTACCGTCTCTATAGGATAGAATGTTTTTAAAAGCTCCTCATTGCTGTAGCCGAGCGCTTTGAGCACTATGGTTGCAGGGAGCCTTTTTCTTCTGTCAATTCTCACATAGAGAATATCTTTGGTATCAAATTCAAAATCAAGCCATGAACCTCTTGACGGTATCACGCGCGCTGAATACAGAATCCTGCCGCTTGCGTGAGTCTTGCCCTTGTCATGGCTGAAGAACACGCCTGGAGAGCGGTGAAGCTGACTGACTATAACACGCTCAGTGCCATTGACGATAAATGTGCCGGTGTCAGTCATCAGCGGTATTTCTCCTATGTAAACCTCCTGCTCCCTTGACTCTTTCAGCCTCTTGTTTTTGCCTTCAACTTCATAAATATTAAGCCTTACTTTTATCTTTAACGGCGCCGAATATGTAATGCCCTTCTGAAGGCACTCCCGGACATTGAACTTAGGCTCTTTCATGACATAGCCGAGGAATTCAAAAGCAGCTGTTTCGTTATAGTCAGTAATGGGGAAAATACTCAAAATAGCTGCCTGAAGCCCGACGTCCTGTCTCTTGTCAGCCGGGACATCCTTCTGAAGAAACTGCTCATAAGAATTTTTCTGAATGTCTATAAGGTTTGGCACTTCCAGGAAAGAAGTAACTTTCCCAAAATTCAACCTTTCTCTGAGGATTGTTGCCATTTTTCTCCCTTTTATCGGTGAATAGGTTAATAGGTGAATCGGTTATTGGGCCCATTGACCCATTCACCGATTCACCACTTCACCGTCTATTTATTTTACTTCTACTTTTGCTCCCTGTTCTTCTACCTTTGCCTTAATAGAGTCCGCCTCTTCTTTGGTGACTCCGGTCTTAACAGGCTTAGGAGCGCCGTCAACAAGGTCTTTTGCCTCCTTGAGTCCGAGGCCGGTAATCTCACGAATAACCTTGATTACCTGTATTTTCTTGTCGCCTGCTGAAGCAAGAATTACATCAAAGCTTGTTTTCTCTTCTGCTGCTGCGGCCGGTGCGCCTGCCCCGCCCGGAGCGGCTGCCATTGCAACAGGAGCTGCTGCAGTGACTCCGTATCTCTCCTCAAATTCCTTAACGAACTTTGACATATCAAGCACTGTCATATTGTCAAAGAACTCAAAAACCTGCTCTTTTGTTACTGACATTATTTATCCTCCTGTTTATTAGCGCTATCAGCTATCAGCTGACAGCTGTCTTTTTAGTTTCCAATGCCTTTACTGCGTATGCGAAACTGCCTACTGTTGCCGACAATGCTCCTGCCATTTTGCTCAGCGGCGCATTAAATACGCCTGCCAGCATACTGAGGAGAATCTCTCTCGGCGGCAGTGCGGCTATCGACTTGATATCTTCAGCATTGTATAGTCTGCCCTCAACTACTCCGGCGTTTACCTTTAGCTTATTATTCTTTCTGGAATACTCAAGCACCTTCTTTGCGACCTGCACAGGATCCGCATAACCAATAGCAATCCCGACAGTGCCTTTTAACGAGTCACTGATTACTGACAGGCTTGTCTTTTCAGAGGCTGCTCTTGCAAGCGTATTCTTTACAACCTTGTACTCAATCCCTGCGCCGCGCAGCAATCTCCTCAATTCAAAAAGCTCGGCAACGGTTAATCCCTTATAATCCGTCAGAACCACCGCTTTTGCCTTTTTGAATCTATCCTTAAGCTCAGCTATAAGGCGTGTTTTCTCTTCTCTTTTCAGTTTATCCCTCCTTTCCCAGAGACGGGGAAAGCGTCTCGGCAGGCCGGCATATGCCGATTAAAGTCCCGACCATGCGTCGGGGCTGCCTACTGTCTCTGACATTATTTAAAATTAAAGTTTAAAGTTATGAGTTAAGAGTTTTAAAACTTTTAACTTTAAACTATGCACTTTTAACTTATTTCGCTGCTGTCAGCGTTCCAACATCAATCTTAACGCCCGGGCCCATAGTCGAAGATATTGCAACTTTTCTAAGATATTTTCCCTTGCTCGTAGGGGGCTTTGCCTTTATTATTGAATCAATAACTGTCATTGCGTTCTCTACAAGTTTTTGCTTATCAAATGAAACCTTCCCTATAGGGATATGGACCACCCCTGCTTTTTCTGTCTTATATTCAACCTTTCCAGCTTTCAGTTCTTTTACTGCTTTTGCTACATCAAAGGTAACTGTTCCAAGTTTTGGGTTAGGCATAAGCCCTCTCGGCCCCAATAACTTACCGAGTTTTCCGACAAGGCCCATTATGTCAGGGGTCGCCACTGCCTTGTCAAAATCAAGCCAGCCGCCCTGTATCTTTTCAATAAGGTCTTCTGCTCCGACTTGATCAGCGCCTGCATCCCTTGCCTCTTTCTCCTTTTCCCCTTTGGCAAATACAATCACCTTAACTTTCTTGCCCCTTCCGTGCGGAAGTACAACAGTGCCTCTTATCTGCTGGTCTGTTTTTTTTGCGTCAATGCCGAGATTCACTGCAAGATCAACAGATGCGTCAAATTTCGTGTATGCTATTTCCTTTACCAGCGCTACCGCATCGTTAAGTGAATATTCTTTTCCACCTTCAACTTTTTCTTCGGCTTCAATAATCTTCTTGCCCATTTTCACTCTCCCATACATAAAGTTTAAAGTTGAAAGTTATGAGTTAAGAGTTTTAAACCTTTTAACTTTTAACTTCTAACTTTTAATTTTTCTAATCTATTACGTCCACTCCCATACTTCTTGCAGTGCCGCTGATTATCTTTACAGCCGCGTCAATAGAATTCGCATTGAGATCCGGAAGCTTTGTACTCGCTATTTCTCTGACCTGAGCAGAACTTATTTTGCCCACTTTGTCTTTATTGGGAATTCCGGACCCTTTAATTATCCCTGCCGCCTTTTTAATCAGTTCGGATGCCGGAGGTGTTTTAGTTATAAACGTAAACGACCTGTCCTTGTATATGGTCAGAACAACCGGGATTATAGTGTCTCCCATTTTCTGCGTCTGCGCATTAAATGCCTTGCAGAATTCCATTATATTGATGCCGTGCGGTCCGAGCGCCGGCCCTACAGGCGGCGCCGGATTTGCCTTTCCTGCTGGTATCTGCAGTTTCACCTGAGCTGTTACCTCTTTCTTAGCCATTCAATCCTCCTGATATAGGTCATATAAGACCTATTCTTATGCTCTTTCCACCTGAAAAAAATTAAGCTCAACAGGCGTCTGCCTGCCGAAGATACTGACCATAACCTTAAGCCTTCCATGATCCATGTCAACATCCTCTATATATCCGACAAAATTGGTGAAGGGCCCGTCTGTTATTCGGACCGACTCATTCTTCTGATACTGTGCCTTAACCTGAGGGGCATGGCCTTTTTCCATTTGCTGCAATATGACATCCACCTCTTCCTGAGATAACGCCACGGGATTTGAGCCGCCCACAAAACCTGTCACCCTCGGCGTCTTCCTGACAAGATGCCATGATTCGTCGTCCAGCTCCATCTCAACGAGAATGTATCCTGGATAGAATTTCTTATCGCTTTCTTTTTTCCCGCCGCCTTTGAGTTCAATTATACGTTCAGTAGGAACCAGAACCCGCGATATTTTATCTTTAAGATTTTTTTTGTCCGCCTTGTCCTCTATGGCCTGCTTTACTTTTTCCTCCGAGCCCGAATAAGTATGTACAACGTACCAGTTTTTTTCCATTTCTTACCTCAATAACCTGCTCACCAATTTTGACAGCCCGAGATCAACAACTCCCAAAAACAGAGATACCACTACAACCGCAATGATAACCACCCATGTAGACCCGATAAGTTCATCCTTATTCGGATAAACAACCTTTTTAATCTCAATCTTAACTTCCTTAAAAAATTCTTTAATCCTGTTAAACATTATATCTCCGTTCAGCCAACAACCCTAAGCCGCCGGCTATGAGCTAAAGTGGCAGGCCAGGAGGGATTTGAACCCCCAACCCTCGGATTTGGAGTCCGACGCTCTAGCCGTTAGAGCTACTGGCCTTCTTATGCCTTTGTCTCCTTATGCATCGTATGCTTTCTGCAATGCCTGCAGTATTTTTTACGCTGCAGTTTTTCAGTCGTATTCTTTTTGTTCTTCATCGTTGAATAATTTCTCTCTTTACACTCAGTACACTGAAAAAGAATTATATCCCGCATAGTCGTTTCACTCCGTTCACTTCAGTTTTTAGTTTTTAGTTTTCAGTTGTTAGACTAAAAACCAACAACTAATGACTAAAAACTGTTTTTATGCTATTACCTCAGTCACAACTCCTGCTCCCACTGTGCGGCCGCCCTCTCTTATGGCAAACCTCAGTTCCTTCTCCATTGCTATCGGAGCTATCATCTCT
>QZJQ01000028.1 GCA_003599795.1 Nitrospiraceae bacterium | reverse complement strand
CCGGGCGATGTTCCGCATTTCAGCAACTGAGTTCTAACCAGGTTGCCAATTTCGGATTTGGGCAATGCAGCGCCCAGGTGAACGACAAGAACTGCAAATCTCAATAGTCGATTCGCCAGTTCTTGCTCTTTCGATCCATTCTTCGTCATCCCAGAGGACCGATCATTGTTCACTCAGTTTTCAATGTTCAATGATCAATGTTCAATGATCAATGTTCAATGATCAATGGTCAATGGCCAAGAGCCTTGGCGGCTTTTTCGATCGCCTGGGTGATTTTGGGTATCTGCGCCTCCATGTTGATGTTGATGGCAATGGAAAGGGTCCTGGAGAGGAGATCCGCTGTTTTTGGCAGGGCGTCCTTGGGGTGGTGGCATCTTGCCTGGCCCGATTCCGCCTTGAAGGGATACCGGGTTCGCGCGATGCTCTTGCCCTCCAGGCCGGAGATGCTCCCCATCGTAACAGTAAAGCCTTTGCCGACATGAATGGAGGACGGTATTGTAAAGGAGCATTGCACAACAGGTTTCACGGTTACCGCGCCGGAAATAAACGTAAAGCTGCGGCCATTTTCATCAGTGGCAATAGCCGTAAACTTCACCGTGATGGTCCTGTCCGTGCTAATCCGCACCTCTCCGCCGTTGTTGCCGATGGTGCCGGTCGAATATTGGGTGTAAGGCACCGCCGCGCCCCCATCTATTGAAATACGCCATGCCATGCTTAGTCCAGCCAGTTCATTGCCCGAAATTGAGACCGGAAGGGCTTCTCCGCTATATGTGAGCTGCGGCAGGCCGATTTGCATGTTGGGTATGGGATAGACGGTAACAGCTTTGCTTTGGGAGAAGGTTCTGCCAAGTGCGTCGGTCAAGGCAACAGTCAGCACATAGCCGCCTTTTGCTTTAAAGGCAATATTGCCGCCTGCATTAGAAAGGTTGCCGTTGGAGTACTCGGTGTACGGTTTGCTGTCTCCGCCGTTTGCCGATATGGTCCAAGTAGCGGTGAGGTTCTCCAGGCCGCTTCCACTGACGACTGCTGTAGCGGCTTCTCCCGCATATGCGGTCTGTGGCAATGCCAACTGGATTTCCGGTATGGGATAGACGGTAATGGCTTTACTTTGGGAGAAAGTCCTGCCAAGCTCATCGGTCATGGTGACAGTCAGTACATGGCTGCCTCTTGCTTTAAAGGTAATGCTGCCGCCTGCGTCAGAAAGACTGCCGTTGGCGTACTCGGTGTACGGTTTGCTGTCTCCGCCGCTTACTGATATGGTCCAGGCGACGGTAAGGTTTTCCAGGTCGCTTCCGCTGACGGCTGCTGCAGCGGCTTCTCCTACATACGCAGTCTGCGGGAGTGCCAACTGTATTTCCGATATGGGGTAGACGGTAATAGCTTTGCTTTGGGAGAAAGTCCTGCCAAGCTCATCGGTCATGGTGACGGTCAGCACATAATCGCCCTTTGTTTTAAAGGTGACACTTCCGCCCTCATTGGTCAGGCTGCCGTCAGCGTACTCGTTGTAAGTTTTGGTCTCACCGCTGTCTTTTGAAATTGTCCATGAAACGGTCAGGTTTTTAAGATCGTTTCCGCTCACGGACACTAAGGCTGCTTCTCCCGCATAGCCAACTTGCGGCAGTGTTAATTGAATTTCCGGTATCGGATAAACAGTAATAGCTTTGCTTTGGGAAAAAGTACTGTTAAGCCTATCCGTCAGGGTGACGGTCAGTATATAGCTGCCTTTGGCTTTAAAGGCAATGCTGCCGCCCTCATTAGTCAGGCTGCCGGTTGCATAATCGGTGTATGTTTTAGCCTCGCCGCCGTCTTTTGAGATTGTCCATGAAGCATTCAGGTTTTCAAGATCATTTCCTCTCACGGACACCGAGGTGGTTTCTCCCACATATGCGGTCTGCGGCAGTGCCAGGTGTATTTCCGGTATGGGATAGACGGTAATTGCTTTGCTTTGGGAGAAGGCTCTGCCAAGCTCATCCGTCATGGTGACGATCAGCACATATTCGCCCTTTGTTTTAAAGGTAACGCTTCCGCCTTTGTTGGAAAGGCTGCCACTGGCATACTCGGTATAAGGCTTGCTGTCTCCGCCGCTTACCGATATGGTCCAGGCGGCGGTGAGGTTTTCCAGGTCGCTTCCACTGACAGCTGCTGCAGCGGCTTCTCCCACATATGCGGTCTGGGGCAATGCCAACTGGATTTCCGGTATGGGATAGACGGTAATTGCTTTGCTTTGGGAGAAAGTCCTGCCAAGCTCATCGGTCATAGTGACAGTCAGCACATGGCTGCCTTTTGCTTTAAAGGTAATGCTGCCGCCTACGTTGGAAAGACTGCCATTGGCATACTCGGTATAAGGCTTGCTGTCTCCGCCGCTTACCGATATGGTCCAGGCGGCCGTAAGGTTTCCCAGGTCGCTTCCGCTGACGGCTGCAGCAGCGGCTTCTCCCGCATACGCAGTCTGCGGGAGTGCCAACTGTATTTCCGGTATGGGATAGACGGTAATGGCTTTGCTTTGGGAGAAAGTCCTGCCAAGCTCATCGGTCATGATGACGGTCAGCACATAATCACCCTTTGTTTTAAAGGTGACACTTCCGCCCTCATTGGTCAGGCTGCCGTCAGCATACTCGGTGTAAGTTTTGGTCTCACCGCTGTCTTTTGAAATTGTCCATGAAGTAATCAGGTTTTCAAGATTGTTTCCGCTCACTGACACTGAGGCTGCTTCTCCCGCATAGCCAACCTGCGGCAGTGTTAATTGGATTTCCGGTATCGGATAGATGGTAGTTGCTTCGCTGTCCGTGAAGCTTCTGCCGAGGATGTCCGTCATGACGACTGTAAGAATATAGCCGCCCTTGTCTTTGAAAGCAATGCCGCCGCCCTCATTAGTCAGGCTACCGGTTGCATAATCGGTGTATGTTTTAGCCTCGCCGCCGTCTTTTGAGATTGTCCATGAAGCATTCAGGTTTTCAAGGTCAATTCCACTGACGGACACCGAGGTCGTTTCTCCCGCATAGCCAACCTGCGGCAGCGTTAGCTGGATTTCCGGTATGGGGTAAACGGTAATAGCTTTGCTTTGGGAGAAGGCTCTGCCAAGCTCATCCGTCATGGTGACGGTCAGCACATAGTCGCCCTTTGATTTAAAGGTGACACTTCCGCCTTCATTGGAAAGACTGCCGCTGGCATACTCGGTATAAGTCTTGCTGTCTCCGCCGCTTGTCGATATGGTCCAGGCGGCGGTAAGGTTTTCTAGGTCGCTTCCGCTGACAGCTGCTGTAGCGGCTTCTCCCGCATATGCGGTCTGGGGCAATGCCAACTGTATTTCGGGTATGGGATAGACCATGATTGAATCCGAATATGAGAATACTCTGCCTAGGGCGTCGGTTATTGAAGCGGTCAGGGTATATTGACCCGCTTCAGCAAAACGGATTTTCCCTCCCTGCGAGTTGAGGGCACCTTCCACACAGGTGTCAAACGGCACGGCTATTCCATCCTTGGATACGCTCCATTCTATTGGCAGAACGCCAATATTGCCGTTGGTTCTCAAGTCGATTGTCCGGTCGGGATAGGTTGCCTCCGGCAAGTCGAACCGGATGTTCAGCACAGGATGCACTTCGGTCTTATTTCCATTCTCAAAGAGGAACACCCGCCCGGTGGCATCCGTTGTTCTGGCCACCAGCTCGTAAACTCCGGCGTGTTTAAACCGTATCGTGCCGCCATTGTTATTCAGCTTGCCATCTACATAAGTCGACCAATCCTGAAAGCCGTAGGTGTTGTCCACCATCCACTCTACCGTCAGTCCATCCATCTCAGTGGTTGTGGCATCTATTTTGATATCACTGTCGGTGTGCGCCGTGGCCGAAAGCTGAAACGAAAGGCTTGGAACGGGATAAACGGTCACCGGCGAGGTGTAGCTGTAGGTTCTGCCTGCCGGATCGGTAAAGGCGGCGGCCAGAATATATTCGCCTTTATTCTTGAACCGGATGCTGCCGCCATTGTTAGTTAATGTTCCTTCAACATAGTCGCCAAGGGTGACCGCTGCGCCATTCCTGGTCAGTGTCCAGACCGCCGTGGCGGTGTCTATGTTTTCAAAGTTGGCTTCCACCGACACAACCTTGTCCGTATGGGTTATTTCCGGCAGATAGAAACCGGCTATCCCGACGGGATACACCGTGGTTTCCGCCGTGGTTACATACTCTCTGCCGGTGGCATCGGTAACCGTGGCCGTCAAGGCGTAGACGCCTTTTTCCTTGAAACGAATCGTGCCGCCATTGTTTGACAGTTCGCCTTCCACATATTCAGGAATGGAAACCGCTTCACCATTGCGGGTCAGGCTCCAACCGGCAGTCAGTCCGTCCATTTCGGACAGGCTTGTGACTAGGTTGATGGCAGTATCGGTGTGCGCCGCGACTGGAAGCTCAAACTCCACGCCCACCACTGGGTAAACGGTGAGAGTCTCGCTATGAGTGAAGATTCTGCCCGTGGCATCAGTAACGGCGGCGGTGATGTTATAGCTGCCCTTTTCCTTAAAGGCAACCGTACCGCCCTCGTTGGAAATCCTGCCATCAATGACGGTATCCCATGCGACAGCCTTGCCGTCTTTTGTTGCCGACCATACGATGCCAAGGCTTCCAATCCCGTAAGCGGCGGCTTCGACGGTCGCCGTCCTGTCCGTATGAATATGCTGCGGCAATGTAAACCTGATGTTTATCACTGGATAAACCTTTATACTTTTTGAACAGGAGGTTTCGCTGCCGCCATAATCTACGGCGGTGGCGGTCAAGGTGTAGCTGCCGCTTTCCTTGAATACAATTGCGCCTCCCTCTCTGCCCAGAGAGCCGTCTATCGCTTTTGTAAAATCAACGGTGATCTGCTCACCGTCTGCCGCCTCTTTGGTAAGCGACCATGTGAGTGACCTTGTGTATTTGAGGGCAGTCGTTATGCTGATAGGCGTATCAGTATGTGTGGCAGTCGGCAGCTCAAAATCCACCTGTGCCTTTGGGTGGCTGGCAGAACCGCCGCCTGAATCACCGCTCGAATCGCCGCCTGTGTTGTTATCTGGACTGTCGGAGGGAGGTTTTTCCTGATCCGATTTGTCCTTTGCTGCGTTCTGATTATCAATCAGCGTAAAAGCTTCGCCTCTGGTGGTTTCACCATCCGGACGAATGGTTCCGTCAGGATATCCACTAATTAAAGCTTCCCGCTTCGCGATGACAACATATCCCTTGTCTGCTGTGTCGATTGCCTGGTCATCCGTGAAAGTGGTATTGCCTGCGGACTGCTTCGCCTCATAGCCCTTACCGATTGCCCGTACCAGCATTCTGATAATTTCGATGCGGGTAATCGGTTCATCAGGCTTCAGGCTGCGGTCATAGTCTGCCGGTTCAAGGATACCGCTGTCTACAAGGGCCTCAATGTTTTTCTCCGACCAGTGACCGCTAATGTCGTCAAAGGTGGGCGGCTCTTTCTCCACCTTTTTTTCATCAAGCTCCAGATTCCTGACCAGCAGGGCGGTAAACTCGCCTCTTGTAATGGTTTCGTCCGGCCTGACCGTTCCGTCAGGGTAGCCCCTAATCACCCCTTTTCCCGCGAGCCTAATAATGGTCTGCTCCGCCCAATGCCCTGCGATGTCGGAAAAGAGGAGCGTTGAAGCGTAGGCGCTGCCGCAAAGCATAAAGGATAGAACAAGAACAATGAGCCAAATTTTTTTGCTTTTCTGTTTCAAGGGTTTTCAGTCCTTTCCGTTAATATTTTTTATGGATATTCAAAGAGCCAAGGTCCGTTTTTACTTTGACCTTGGCTCTATTCCATACGTATACTCCTTATCGCCTTTACAGGTTCATGTTCATGCCGCTTTGCGCTTGCTGCTCTTTAAAAAATGCCTCGATGACCTCCGGCGAGGGATGGATGATCTTACCCCGCACCATCTCGAACACACAGGAGTCATCCGGGGTACAGATCATAATCTGGTGCTGATAGGGTTTCTGCAGTTCTATATATTCCATGACTTCTTTTTCACTGTAGAGACTTACGCCTGCAATGTATCTCCCGTTTTCGAGGAAGCTGTACCCTCTGTATTTTGGTGTTTGCTCATGTCCATTGGCAGAGGAGTGGAGCTTCATTTGGGAGAGCTTGAGCCTTGCCCAATCGGGCAAAGCCTCCGGCTTAATGGTGCCGAAAAAATTCTCACGCCGCCACTCTGAGTGTTCGCTGTCATAAAGACAGGCGGCAAACACCGCCCGCCCTCTGAGGGACGGGTCGCAGCCAAAGCCGGAACCGCCAAGCCACAGTTGGAATCGTCCATCACGGTACTGGTCCTTTAAGGCTTCAGGACGCATGACGATAATTTTTCCCTTATAGTCCTCTTTGTAATGGCTGTCCTTAACGCAGTCCTCAATGGTAAACAGCTTTTTATCCATCGTTCCATCCCCTTTATAGATTCATTTGCGGGGAACTGCCGGACTGTATCTGCTCCAACGTATCCTTTGCCCAATCAGGCAGCAGCTCGGGCTTTAATACTCCCACTACATCACTCCGGTTCCAACGCATCTTTACTCCGTCGTAGAGAGAGGTTACGAAAACAGAACGGCCAATAGGGTTTGGTCCGCTGCCATTGCCGCCATCACAATAATAGAGTTGATTTTCTCTGTTTTGATGCTGCTTCGGCAGTGCCGATAAGCTTATAACAATAACTTTGCCCTCGATAGACATAGCATAACCTGTTTCACAGCAGTCCTCATAAGTGAAAGGCTTTGTCTTTTCCATCCTCATGCCTCCTCATTTTTTCACTTCATTATTTTCATCTATAAGTGAAATCAGCTTTGCTGCAAGGGAAAGCAGGGTTTGCTTTTCCATCGTCCTAACGGCAGAGAATACATACGCCTCTACTGCCTGCGGGGACTGATCGCCTATCTCAATGAGGTCGACCTTTTGGGCAGTAACCCTGCCTTTGTCTATGCCCAGTTTCACAATATCGCCGTGGTTGATCCCGGCTGCGCGACGCAGCTCCTTTGGAATCAGCACACGTCCCTTGTCATCCACCACCTTGTAAATGACTTTACTGCTACTCATTCAGACTACCCCCGCTCATTAAGACGGTGCGGACAGCTTCAGGACTGATATCAAGCTCAACAAACATTTGATACAGTTCATCGGGAATCGTATCCAACAGGTTTGCGCCGGTAATGATGATTGCGCCGTCTGTGCAGACAATTTCAATGTCACTGCCAAAGGGGATGTTTGCCGCTTCCAACAGCTCATTGGGTATTCCAAATTCTCGCACATCCGAGTCTGCTTCACTTAGAGCCGCCACAATACCGTTAGGGGTGATGATAAATTCGCTGTAGGTGTTGAGCGGTCGGTCGGAGGACTTGCTTATGTAGGCAAGTCTCACCGTGTCACCGGACACAATCCCCATCTCACCCAGGAGGCGAGCGGGGATTGTGAGCTTCCCCTGTCTATCCACGGTGCTTTGGATTTCAATAATTCTCATAGTCTGTTTCCTCCTTAAAGCCCCATTGTCGGGGCGTTTTTTTGGTTACTTTGTACTGTCAAAGTCATTTGGCATATCAAAAATCTCCATCTGTCTGGGCATATCCCTCATGCGTTCCGAGGTGTCATAGTTGGAGATGAGTACCTCCGGATATTCACAGCCTCCGTCATACCGCTGCGCCAAATTGTTCAGCCGGGTTACCGATTCGATTTGATAACCTTCATAAAGTTGCCGAATGTATTCGCAATCGTTGTAGGACACGAGAAATTTTCCCGTTATTTGCGCGAGGGTATCCCGGAGGCGCGCATGATCCTCCTGGCGAAATTCCACCTCATAGTGCCCCTCAGTTTGGTAGTAGGGCGGATCACAATAAAAAAAGGCGTTGTCCCTGTCGTACTGACGGATCAACGCCTCAAAGTCCTTATTTTCAATTAGCGTATTTGCGAGCCTCCGGTATGCCTGCCATATGAGGTGAAAGGTCTTTCGCACATCAAAGGGCTGGCAGCCAAAAGAGGTACAACCGCTGCCGTAACTGTACCGTATGAGCTTAAAGAACGCGGCAGCCCGTTTGATATCGGTAACCTCTGCATTTTCAGTCAGGATAGCCTTGATTTCTTCAAACTCCGGCTCCTTTAAGTAGTGCTGCGAGAGGTCGAGCTCCTCTTTCAAGTATTCTTCGGAGAATTCCTCTTTCTTTAGAAACTTTTTCAGAACTTCGAACTCATCTCTTGAGTTTAGCGGCAGGAACGCAAGTTCCAGCAGGAAAGTAAAGGAGCGATGCTTTACGCAAAAGAAGAGATTGGCAAGGTTGGAATTGAAATCATTGTAGACCTCCATGCACTTGCTGTCCGGACTTTTGCCGAAGAGCACCCAACCACCGCCGCCAAATACTTCAATGTATCGTTCGTATTCTTTGGGCAGGCGTTCATAAATAAGCTCCCGAAGCGCCTTTTTGCCACCTACCCAACTGATGATACTATTCAATAAGTCATCACCTCCTTGATTTGCTGATTCTGTCCATATCGGTTCGCATACAGTTCCCGTCCGCACTCCAGCAGATAAAGCCCACACTAGGATAGGGGCAGCCTTTGCACTTTTCCGCGTCCTGTGGTCCACGTACGGTGTAGACTTGTTTTTGACCATCGGCTTTTTTATCCGGTATGTTTCCGCTTGTGTCCATCTTTCTCAGCTCCTTTTTAGGCACAAAAAAAACGCTGCCGTAAATGTGGTAACGTCTTCTCATGAATGATATTTGATATTAAATCATATCGTGGGTTCAAGTCATTTGCTGCCCGGCAGGCCGCTGATAAAAATGAAACACAAACTCTTTCTCGTTGCGGCAAATCAATCCGTAATCCGTGGACTTTACACTATTAGCTTCCATCTTGGCTTCACCATATCTTCTAAAGTCAAGGTGTTTGAACGCTATGTCGTCGGCTTGAAGCTTGGAGGCTTCGAGCAGTGCCTGCCGCCCATAGTTCTCTGGCGAAGATAAATCCGGGTAAAAGCTATAGCAGTCAAGATTCTTTGCTATGTCGACGGCGAAGTCCAGGTCGGTGCAATTTTCATATTGAAGTGCGGCTTTGTACTTGGCTCCCATATTGCCGCTTATGATTTTTGAAATGGCATTGCTTAAGGTATTCAGCATTTCTATGTCCTCATTCTCTGAGAACACATCGGTAAGGCAGGAAATGCTGCTTTTGCAGTGGGTAAAAACACACTCGTCAAGGGAAGCCCCAAGCTTCGAAAGAGCAGATGCAATTTCAGGCTCCGTTGCGGGTAGCTTTAGCCAGACGCCGTCTGCTTTCTCCGGTTCATAACATGCTTTTATTAGGTATAGCTTGAAAACGTATCCCGTATCCTCATCGGGTTTGGGAATATTGGTGCCATCATAGACAATCTGCAGCTCCGGTTCGGTCTGCACCACATAACCGTTTTTCGTGAATACGCCGTTTTCCGCTTCTCTGCGGATACGCCCTACCTTTTCATAATCAATATATCGCAAAACCTCATCGGGAACATTTATCAGCTCTTCAATAAAATCATTTTCCACATAGAATTTTCCGAGCTGCTCGTCATTGTGCGCTTCAAATACCACATTGCAGTTGTCAAGGTTGTAGGTGAGGTTGATGAGTTTTACAAGGTCAGGGTCTCTCTCCATTTTTACCACACCCTCATAGGCTGCTTTTTCAAAATCATTCATGCTGGAAAGCCGTATTGCCAGGTAGTTAAGCTCATCAAGCGGAGCCTTTTTCGGCAGCAGTTCATTTAGAAAGTTCTGTTCGCATTCATAATCCATCACAATAAAATTAGGATGCTCATCGGTGATCCTTGCTTTCTCGATGGCATCCTGTATTTCGCTGCTTACAGTAGGTAGACAGAGGTGTGCGCCGATGTATGCAGGGTTATCATACAGGTCATCTCTAAAGATGGATATTTTTATTTCATACATGAGACTAGCCTCCTTTAATAGCTCATTCCCTGTGTCTGGTTGGGGTAAATCGTGAAACTGTCGCTTTGCAGCCAGTCCACTTCATCCTTGTCCGTAAAGCCTTTTTATGAACGGGTATATTCTAGGTCCTTATCGTCTGCAGGTTCACTTTCGCCCTCACCGTAGGTGTAGGAATTAACGGTGACCCGTATGGATTCGGTGCCTCCGCAGTCATCCAAAAGCTCATGATAGAGATAGGAGTTTTCTATCTCCTCCCGGTCGGGAATCCCCCCATATAACCGCTGTCACTAATCCCTATGCTGGTTTCAAGTTCTATAAATGAAAATATCTTGTTCATTTACATGCCTCCCACCATTTGTGTATTGCATCCGAGCTCGGGCGCCTCGTTTTGTTTTAACTCCTGCTCCGGCTTGATAAAAAAGTTCTTGCTCTTCCAGAAGCTGACGTAAATTTCGCCCTCCCCAGTTTTGATAGGGCGCTGCTCGAAACCTTCGCCCCAGCCGTCAGACATTTGTCCAACTGCAAAATCGGTCAGCATAGCAGCTTCCACTTCAGTCAACTCACTGTAAACCTCGGCCACCATGACACCCCACAACTCGCCGTTCCATTCTTCAACGGTCGGATGGAGGCTGTATACCTTTTGGGCCAGCGACTTATCCTCGTTAAAATAAACCATTAAGCCACGGTCACCTTCGCTGGGCAGCTTCTCTTTTTCGATGGCGGCAAGAATTTCATCCCTATAGCACATGGCTTCCGATGAAGACAATTCTTCAGGCAGATCATCCGTACCACACTCGCCGTACTCATAGGATGGATAGGTGAAGATCGTCAGAGGACTGAAAAACTTGATGGTTTGCTTGTCTTTGGTGTTGGTTTGTTCAGGGTTGTTACCGGTTTTTACTACATATCCGAGGTTGGTGTAGGTTCCGTTGTTGTTGGATTCATACTCAACAGCCACCCGTTCATAATCCAGATAGTGCCATGCACTCTTATGGATTTCAACCTCGCCGCTCTCCACAAGGTAGACGCCTAATTCCTTTGGAGTTGTAACGTCAGGAAATAATTCGTAGTTCCCCAGGCTGTCCGCGATTTTCATGACATCCTCCAGTCCGTTCACCGCCTCCATGTCCAGTGAACCGGAGAAGATGGCTGCGTCCCTGTCGGACATTTTCTCAATTCTCGTTGCCAGGATACTCAACTGTTTAAGGGGATCATGCTCATGGATGTACCGCTTGAGGTTCGGAATAGAGGACTGCACATCGGTAATGCAAAGGGTGAGCGTTGTTCCTATAGGCTCTCCCTCGTCCAGCTTGCGCAGCACTTTCAGCTTTTCTTCAGTATCTGCCGGAAGAGACAGCCAGTGGCCGTGTGCTTTATCCTTTTCTTTTGCAATCTTGATGTTTAACATTTGCTTTCCTCCAATCTTATTTTTTTTAGTTTTTTCTCTAAAAAAGGCATAAAAAAACGGGTACATCTTCTTGAAAAATGCACCCGCTGATTTATAATTGAGTACTTTACATGTTCATTTGCTGCTTTATTCAAATAGCTTTATTCAAATAGGGCTTGACAGGAAAAGCTTGGCACAATATAATATACTCAAATAAGCTTACACGTCAAGATTGACAGGTTTAAGTAAATACTACCTTTTAAAAGGAGAATCCATAATGATTCTACAATTTGGCGAATTTATCGCAGCAAAAAGAAAAGAACAAGGAATTTCTTTACGAGGAATGGCTGACGACCTCGGTATCACAGCAGCTTATTTATCTGATATAGAAAAAAGTAGGCGTAATCCTCCAGATAAAGATATCTTAGAGAAAATAGCTGTCCTCCTTAAACTAACCTCAGAAGAAAAGGATAAAATGTTTGACTATGCCGGAGAGGACAGGAAGCAAATTGCCCCCGACCTTCCAGACTACATTATGGAATTGCCTGCCGCAAGAACAGCACTCCGTAAAGCTCGCGACAAGGGCAAGCAAGATGATTTTTGGGATGAAATTTCCAAAAAATTAGATGAGGAGAAATAATCTATGGCAAGCGAGCTGCACAAGGCATTTGAGAAACTAATTGATAAAACCTGTTATAATACAATCTACAATGCCGTATCAGCATACATTGATGATAACTACAGGCGTCTTGATCTTGCTGAGCGTTCAAATTTTATTGAAGAAGTGCAGGAAGCTTCTTTAGACGATCTTCAGATTCTTCGCATATCTAATATTGAGCAGGATGACGATATTGTAAAATTTGATGTAATTGTAAATTGTGAGATAGTGATTGAAGAAACTGTAAGGCGCGACAGGCAAGTGGATTCGGCCAGCCAGTGGTTTACTGTCAGCTGTAGCGCTATTTTAGATGATGTGTTAAAGAATTTTAAAATAGATGCAATTGATATTTACAACCGCTAGGAGGCGGTAAACATGAAGATGACCGGAAATTTAGTTCCATACATCGCAAAAGAACAGTTTGATAATGTAGCAACAGAATTCTTGAAAAAATATTGCCCTGAGGCATTACGCTCCCCCATGGAAATACCGATTGAAACTATTGCTCGAGATAAGATGAACTTATCAGTTGAACATGTAAACATCACCGAGGATTTAAGCATCTATGGGCAAATCTTTTTTACCGAGGGTGGAGCTGAGGTGTATAAGCCCGATACTGATGAATTTATTGTTGTTAAGGTAAAAAGAGGAACGGTATTTATTGATCCCAATGTATTCTTTATGCGCAACCTCGGTTGTGAACGTAATACTCTTGCTCACGAGTGCTTGCACTGGTTTAAACATAAAGCTTATCATACGTTGCAAAACTTAAACAGCAACAAAATGGCGGCAGCTTGCAAATGTCCTACAGAGCAAAAAGCGGAAGCGAAAAGTGCCCAATGGACTGATGAGGATTGGATGGAATGGCAAGCCAATGGAATTGCGCCTAAAATTCTTATGCCGAAAGATATGTTCCGTATACAAGCGGATAAAAATAAGTATTTAAAGAAACTCTCCCCAAAAGATAGCGAATATAGCCAGAGATACCTGGAGTTAGCAGTTGCAGAACTAGCAGATTTTTTCAAAGTATCAAAGCAATCGGCAACAATACGGCTGAAGGAGCTTGGCTATATCTTATGAGATAATACCGCAAATGCACGAAATAATATTTTTTTATCCTCACGTTAGCAAATTAGCCTAAAGGCATAATGGGCTTGGGGTTGGTACTATAAATTATTTTTTTGTCGCAGCGTTAGCTGATTAGCCTTATAGACCAAGTTAAGAGAAAGAAGGTGATTAAATGGCCAAACATAATAGTAAGCAAACCTCAAAAGCAGTTGCAAAGAAAGCATCATCTCTTTTTAGCGACGGCAGAACATGCGCAATCGGTTGCAGACAGTGCCCCATCGCTGGCAAGACCTAGAGAAGTAGCAAGGAACTATTATTTTGCCAGATAAGTAATACCCTGTATATAACCATGGTACAAGCATCAGTGCATTTTAAAGTACGAAAAAAATATCAAAAACGAGGAGGCATCACATTATGTCAAAAACCACAGTCAAAACAGGTGGAACTGTCCCAGTATCCGGTCAATACAAACCGGCAGGGAGTAATACTGAGGTTACCTTTGTACAAGGAAACAGAGTTCCCCCAACATCTAAAGGAGCAACAAAATTCACGTTGGTAGACCAAACAAAACACAAAGGAGGCAAATAACATGATGTATGCAACAAAGATACATATGAATAGCGGTTGTCAAAACTCCAACTACTTAACTGATATCGACACGATTTATCTTGAAGGAGACAACACCAACCAGTTCTATAAAAAAGGTGTCCTTCATGATCATCTGAAAAACCATCCCAATACTATTAAAGTTAATATTTCTCCATATCCCTATCTTGTACCCGCTATAAGCTCTAAAGGAGAAAAATATGTCCGTTCTGAGCCAAACGATTCCGTGAATGACAACTTGCTTAAACTCCCAAGGGTATAATTGTAAAAAGGTCTGCCAATCGGTGGACCTTTTTGCTAACGCAATAAGATAACCGGTAGAGCATGATGGTCATAATAAAATATTGCGACTTGATAAGCCATTGTATATTACGGTTCCAGAAAGCCACCGTTCCGGTAATGAATGAGCCACATCTCCGGAATATTTGAGCCAGGCTTCCGGTTAGAGAGCCATCTGAATATTAAGTGTGAATCAAAGGCGAGCATAGCGAGTTTATTTGACCCTTGATTCACTTGATATCCCCAAATTCTTTTTATTTGGCGGGCTGAATCAGACCGCCTGCCTTCCGGCGAAGACGGGGTTAGGGCAGAGCCCCAAGGGCTGAATTGTGTAGTCAGACTGGTGAGTTTTTTAGTCCGGGTGGGTCTCTGTCCGGAACTGTGGCTCATTTTAGACCGGAATATCCAACTATTCTATTGTATTTGAACAAATACATTTTTTAAGCAATCCGCTCGCACTGCTCTGTGTGTCTTTCAAACAATTGATATCTCCAAATACAAAAAAGTTATCTTTTGCACGGGAAACTGCAACACTCATTAGACTCTTGTTTACATCAATAAAAAAACATCCATCCTGCTTTCCATAGACTGTAGAAAATATGATAATTTTTCTTTCTGCCCCTTGAAAAGTATGTACCGTTCCAATGCTTATCTTAGAGCACTGATTTGGCATCCGCTTTTTTAACTCTATTTCTATACACTTGACTTGAGCTTTAAATGGTGTGATAATTCCAACCAGATTCTCCTTTGCATCTTCAGGATAGGCTTTTATAATAAGTTTGAAATTGTTTTTCAGCCATTCTGCGATCTGTTCAGCTTCTAATCGATTTAATCTGCTGCTGCCTTTTTTGCTGGAATACTCCGAATCAATTTGCTTGAAACCCATTTGCGGCCATTGTTTCATTGCAAGCTTTTCATCTTGTTTTCCTTTTCCTCTCATCGGCTGAAGATTTCCTTTATATACCAGCTTATTGCAGTAGTCAATAATTTCATCATAGCAGCGGCGATGCTCACTTAGAAACAAACATTTTTCATCAAATTTTTCATATTTGCAGCATTTAGCAGCAACTTTCATTACGCTGGAACAGGAGCTGTTCAACCCGATCTGTTCTAGTAATTCAAATTCACTTAGAGATTTTATCGCACCATTTGACAGGGCCAACGCTTTATCAAGTGCCCGATTCACACTCCACACTGGTTCTATCTGATAAACGTCTCCAACAACAACAGACTTTTTAGCAAGTGAAAACGCCCCGGCAGCAATTTCCGGAGATACTTGTCCCGCTTCATCAACAATGAGCAAATCGATATAATTGTACAGAAAAAATCTTTTTTGGTCTCCATATGCTAAAAACTGTTTGGGCAACATATAGAATGTCATAACCAAGCATGGTGTTATCATACTAAGCCTATTATAAAACTTGTCCAAAACATTTTTATAGGTTGTACCCTTCTGCTTTTCGGTAAGCTCGTCCTCTCCGCTCGCCCACCTGCACTCAAAATAATGTACTGCCAGCCAAAACTCCACATATCTAATTTTTTTATCCAACAAGCCATTAACATAGTCAATATCAAGTTTGTATTTTTTATCTTCTTTTTCATGCAAAATAATGTTATGTTGTTTCAATTGTTCCAGTTCGTTGTCATATTGGTTTTTGATTTTTTCAACTGTATCTTTTTTCTTTTTAAGGTCGGAAAGCGTTTTATTGTACTCGGCATACCGCTGGCTATATTTTTCTTTAATCTCATCAAAGCTCATATATTCATTTATAAAACTCTGCTCTTCATAGTTTATAAACAATCTGAATTCCGTTTGAATTTTTTTAGAAAAATTCTTTATAAACTTTAGCAACTTATAGAAAAACGGAATTCTCTTATAGCAGTTTTCCCAGTCATTAACTCTCTGGCGAATGTTAGAAATTGCTGCTTGCTTGTCCTCAATTTGCTCTTTTAAAATACTGATGTAGTTGTCAATCGTTTCTCCATTCAAATCATATCCGGCAACTTCCTGAACCAATGACAGCAAAGTATTTTTACTTTTTTCAAAAAATAATAATTCCTCATGGAGTTTGTCTTGGCAGGCAGTAATATGCTTATTCTCGCTTCCAAAATATTCATTACAGCTTTGTATCAGCTTAGTCTTTGACTTTTCAATATTTTCTTTATCTTCAACCTCAGAAACAAAAAATTCACCTCTTTGATTGGTATATTGATACCCTTTACTTTTTGCTTCTTTTACCTTTGACACAGACGGGAAATAGGCAGCAAAACTATTCACCCCTACAACCCATCGTTCTTCTAAGTTGGATATCCCCGTTTTTTTGATATTTCCGAAAGAAGCAATAATATTTGTTACTGCTTGATTGTTGGTTGAAGAAGCCACAATAAGCGGAGCGTTCTCCTTCTTCATCGCTCTTTTGACATACATGTCTGCAACTATTGATTGCAGCAGGGTAGTTTTGCCCGTACCCGGAGGACCATTGACCGCCAAAATCTCATCGCCACTCATACAGTTAAAATGATTGACAGCTTCCCTTTGTGATGGCGATAAAGGATACTCTCCACCCATCTGTCCGCAGTGCATCTGCATTGTTGACAAATTATTTTCTATAAGCGGATTTGTATTTGTCATTTGCGTTGACATGAAATTATCATAAAGTGCTTTCGGCTGGTCATCTTCCAGTAGATGATTGTACAAATTCAATATATGGTAAGTCGAATTAACCGTTTTATCTATGAAAACGTACATATTGTTTTCCAATTCAAAGAAAGGTTCTTTATCATCCATATTCCGGATTGTGTTCTGTTCAAATTCTGATTCTGCAACAAACTCATAGAACTCTTTAAAAAATAAAGCATAATCAGACCAAGACTTAATTTTCTCAATCTGGTCTACATGATTGCTCATAAAATTATCAACTGCATCAGCATGCCCTATTGCTAGTTTAGGTTCAACCATAGGATGCAAGTAATCTCTTGGAAACCATGGAAGTTTTTTATCACTGTCATTAAATAACAGCGTACCTTCAATGTTAAGAATTGCCGGGATATAAAATACCCCGGTTAATTCCTCAATTACATCCTGTATCTTTTCATTTGCATCAAAGATTGTTTTTATAGTTTTAGCACAGATAATTACATTAATAAGAGATATTTTCTTTGATTCATTTTCATCATCAAAGGAAACTTTTTTTGCCTCTGCAAAAATATTTTTGCAAACCGCCGGATTAATCTTCCCTAGTACCAATTCTTCCATGTCAAGTATATGATAATTGTCCACCTTAAAATCGATTCCCATATTGGCTTGGGCTGCAACAGCATCTCTAAAATATTTTGTTATCTCTTTTGTTTTGCACCTCATTTAATTCTCCTCAAATAAATCCCATAACTAAAATGCAAATTTATAAAACATCCGTAAATGCTAATAACCATACCCCAATTCTCTTTCTACTGGCAACACATAAGAATAAGGGTTTCGTAAAATTTGATTCTTGCTCATCAGATATACCGGCTCCAGCCATATATTTTTTTGCGTTTATCTGCAGGTTTCCGTGGAATAGCCCAAGCCCATCCAATTCGATTTGCGTCTTTATCCGGCAAAAAACTCCACGTAAAATTCCAATATGTTCTATTTTTCAACAATTTCTTTGGTGGCTGTGGTCTCCACATTATTTTGTGTTCTTTATATCAAAGAATCCATACCTTCCATGGGTATAGTCTTTTGTAAAAACAACCTGGTTCACTTTTCCTTCAATTGGCGCTGTAGGCTGCTTGTTTTCAAATATAATAACTTGCTGCTCCGCATTATTCTTAGCCAAATCATTGAACATTGCATTTTGCATTTTATCCGGAACATCAGTACCTGTTTCTTTTTCTTTCAATGTCACAAGTGGAGAGTCAAGAATAACAACCCCAGGATGGATTAGCTGATTTTTAATTGTATAACGCATCATAGAAATTACAAAAGCAGTATAAAGGAAAGCACGATAGCCTTTGCCAAAGCTTTTACGCTCCTTATCTCCGATTTTTATGTCAGAACTCTTTTTATCAAAGGTTACTTTTTGGAATTCATCAAAACACCAATTGGTTAAAGTATTCTCTATCTCAGTACAGAAGTCATCCAAAAGCTCATCATTTATCTCACCTTTATATTGGAGCAAAGGTTGTGCTTTCTTGGAGTTCTCCTCATAAGCTATTTTTAAAGCCCTCTTACGAGAAATTTCTGCGGCAATATAATCTTTCTCATTTTTCAACTTTATGTATCCTTCGTTTCTCTTAATTATGGCCTTAAATAGCTTCAATTGAGGCTTAATCTCATTAATTTCATTATTTATTGCTGATAACAATCTTTGAAGCTCTGCAACGTCAGCATCAATTGTGGCAATTTGAGCTATCAAACCTTTAACCGTATCTTTTAAGTCAATCAGCTGCATCTCAATTCTTTGCTGTTCATTTTGATATGCTGCCGATAAATCATCCGAAATCTCAGCAGTTAAATCAACGGTATTCATATTGCTATGGCAAATGGGACAAGGTACCTTTTCCACTTGTAAAATAAAGTCTGCACCTTCTTCAATAAATTGCAGACGATCCAAATCTGAATGATAATGCTGCTCCAGCAAACCAAATCTATCCTGCAAAGCTTGCAGTCTTTGTTTTTCAGATAGCTTCTCGTCAATCTGCCTGTTTAGTTGTTTCTTTTGCACCAGTTTTGCTTTCAACTGGTTTTCAAATTCCTCAATCTCCGATTCTAAAACTGTCAGCTCATCCTGCTTCACAGCTTCACAGACACTCAATTCATTCTCAACATTTTGGAGTGTTTCGTTGAGTGTAGCTATTTCTTCACTAATAAAATCTATTACACTAATTATTTTTGCCTTCCGTAGTTTGACATCTTCAATCTGATCGCACTTTTCGTCATCAATGCCGGAGAGCATATATTTAAAAACAGACTTCTCAACCGTTGCACTTACATATTGGCCTGATAATATTGGTGAAAAATCTTTTATGATGCTCTTTTCATCGATATTATTTAAATGACAAATATTCCTAAAGCTTAATGTTTGCTTCTCTCCATTTTTGTTTTTCTTAAGCAAAATTATGTCCTTAATACCTATCCTGTTCAAAAAGAACATGGATATATTATCGTTGTTTGAAGCATCATGTTTTACATCTAAGGAAATATACTTTTGCATCCTATCAAAATTACTAATAGATGTGAAAGCGGCATAAATCGTTTTATCGTTAATCCGGCGTTTAAAGCTGATAACAACACCATCATTTGTTTCTATCTCCATTAAAATATGGGTGTAATCACGTGCCTCAATGATTTCTTTTGGAGGATTTGATGCTCCCATCATATATTCAATGCATTCAAAAACATATGTTTTTCCTGTATCAGACGCACCGGAAACGATATTGAGACCTCGGTAGAACTTGATAAAAGCATCATCAACTCCTGCTCCCACTAATCTTATTTCTCTAATATAAAACCCTTTCATCATATCCCCTCCGAGCCAATCAGGATTTCCTGTTTAAACTCATCGCCCCATTTGGTAATTTTCTGCTTCATTAATATCGATAATTCTTCATCTGTTGAGTTCGAAAATTTGGAATTTATCCATTTTGCCTGCACGTCAGAAGACATCAACAACCTCTCGCACGCGCTCATGCTGCAGCGCTCGCGCGAGGAAGTGATGCTGCCGGCGCTCGACCAGGTGATCGCGCGGCTCGCCGCCATCGCGCACGACCACGCCGAGCTGGCCATGCTCGCGCACACGCACGGCCAGCCGGCCTCA
>QZJQ01000009.1 GCA_003599795.1 Nitrospiraceae bacterium | reverse complement strand
TCTGAGCTCGCCGAGATGTTCTGTAAGGGGCATTCTTTCACTTTCCATATTCCTCACCGCGCATGAACAGAAAGCCTATTTTTTTGAAATATGCCCGCTGCTGCCATTCACTCAGCCCCTTTCTCCTTGGAATCCTTAGCTGCGGCTTCTTTTTCTGTTTTGCCGGCGTTATCCGTACTTGACGCCGTATCTTTTATCTGGCTGAGCTCAGAGTCCATCTGTTCCTTAACTCCGTACATTGCCTTTTTGAGTTCAGCCATTCCCTTTCCTATTGTCCTGCCGAGCTCGGGAAGCCTCTTGGGGCCGAAAACCAGCAAAGCAACTACAAAAATAAGTATCAGCTCCTGCATTCCTATATCAAACATTATTCCCTTACCCTGAGGCTGCGGTAAAGATAACTGCTGCCCCGCTTAAGAAGCGTTAGAATTCTTTCGCCTGATTTCAGGCCCTTGATGATTATAGCAAATTCCTCTGTTGAATTAATCCTGCTGCCCCCAGCCTCTACAATAATATCCTTTACCAGTATGTCCTCTCCGGCCTTTGTTGCCCCCTGAGCAACCTCTGTTATAAGCACGCCGCCGCCGTCCATTATTCCAAACTGCGGGGCAATCTCAGGGTTAATGGTTTTGGTTTTTAAACCGAGCTTCTCCGCAATAAGCGCCTCAGGTATGCCTTCTTCCTGCCTGCTTATGGTCACTGTCAGCTCAATCGGTTTGCCGTCTCTTATGGCCTTTACCGTTACCTGTTTTCCGCTCGGCATCGCAGCAACAAGCCTTGGAAGAGAATGCTCTGATACCTTCTCTCCGGCAAACTCCACAATCACGTCTTTTCTTTTAATCTTTGCCTTATCCGCCGGCGAATTTTTTAAGACATCTGTCACAAGCGCTCCCTGCCTGCTTGTCAGTTTCAGGTTTTCCGCAAGCTCGGGCGTTATTTTTTGAACTGTCACCCCAAGCCATCCGCGCTCAACATACCCTTTTGTCTTCAGCGAGCGCATAATCTCTTTTGAGAGATTAACAGGGATGGCAAAACCAATTCCCTGCGCCATGGGAATTATTGCGGTGTTAATTCCGACAACCTCTCCTTTTGTATTAAAAAGCGGGCCCCCTGAGTTTCCCGGATTTATCGCGGCATCAGTCTGTATAAAATCATCATAGGGCCCTGAGCCTATAAACCTGCTCTTTGCGCTGACTATCCCTGCCGTAACCGTATGTCCAAGTCCGTACGGGTTGCCCATAGCAATAACCCAGTCGCCGACATCAAGCTTAGCCGAATCTCCGAGAGTAACAGCAGGAAGGGGTTTGTCCGCATCTACCCTTATAAGCGCAATATCCGTCTTAGGGTCCCTGCCTTTAACCTTTGCCTTATACTCTGATTCATCCCATAGTGTTACAGTTATGTCATCGGCATTCTCAACAACATGATTATTAGTGATAATATAACCGTCGCTGTCAATTATAAAACCTGACCCCAGAGACTTCCTCCTGAACTCCCTTTCCCTGCCTTCAAAATCCGGCGAATCCTGAGAAAAAGGGAAATCAGGGAAAAAAGGGAAAAACTTCGGAGCCTTCTGTTTTATTACCTGCGTCGTGCTTATGTTCACCACAGACTTTGTGTTTTCGTTTACAATCCCGGAAAAAGAATCCGGAACCGGCGCAGCAAAAGCAGGAATAGAAGTAAAACAGCCCAAAATCAGTAAGTGGCTGATTATAATTATTGCCATTGAATTCTTAGCCCTGTTAATCATTTATCCTCCTCATATACCTTCTTTATCGTTTTCTTATCAACGGGAAAAATTGCCGTTATTGTAAGCATAATCCTGTATTCAGGGCTCCTGTTTTTAAAGTCCGTCCCTATGCCTATGGTTGTATAAAGATAATCAGTTGTCAAAAACCTGTAGCCGAATCTGCCTTCAATACTATCAAGCGCCTCTGAATAGTGGCTTTTCCTTCCGTATATCTCCGCAAGAATTTTAAAATAATGCGCAGCAGAAAAATCAAAACCTGCTGCAAAGCTTACTTCATCTTCAAGCTTTGATGAACCCACCTTTTCATAAAATATATTTGCATGCCCGCTTACAGGACCGACTCTCTTACTGACGATAAGGCCCGCGCCTACCCTTCCGTCTGTGCTGAAAACTTCCTTTCCCGACGGGATAGAGGCATTGACCAGATAGGCCACTGAGGGCGCATATTTAGTTTCATCAATAAACCTGTGTTTTATGCCTAAAGCGATGTCTTCAACCCCTGATTTTGTATTGCTCCACCTGTCAACGTAAGGCACAGTGGTTATAAATTCTATACTGTCATTTATGCCGTGCGAATACTGAAAGAGATACCTGAAAAAATCAGGCTCTGCTGATTTTTCTATTCCGGCGCCGAGTGCATGTTTGCCTTTCTTCGGGCTGTCAGCGCTGAATGTTGAAAAAACTCCGTAAGGGGCAACAGGCTGAAGGCCCTTTATGTCAAATCCTTCAGCACGCCCTGCAATGAAAAAAAAACTGAAAAAAATCAGGAGGGAACTATATTTTTTCATTCATAAAACATAACAGAAAAAATCCGCAACTGTCAATTAATCAAATGCTACTTCTTGCTTGAAATGAACACACCGTCCCACTCGGGAGGAGGAGGCGACTGAAGGTATTCGCGGCATCTTTCAGAATAAAGTTTTGCCACAGGGTCCTTGTGTTCACCGGCAAGCCCCGTGAAGATATCAAGCGCATCCTGAAAACCCTTGGCCCTGTAAACTTTCAGGGCTTCGGAAAATCCCTCTGCAAGCTTGGCATTGCCGTCTGTAATTAACTCAAAAATCGCAACGGGTTTTTCCTTGCCCACAACCCTCATGAGGTCTATCTCCCTTAGCATAAACTTGTCCTTCACCTTTGAGGCAGTAAACTCGCTAAGGATGATATGTGTGCCGTAATATTTGTTCTGCCCCTCAAGCCTTGAGGCCAGATTCACTGTGTCGCCTATTGCCGTATAATCAAATCTCATGTCAGCTCCCATATTCCCTACAACCGCATATCCCGTGTTTACCCCTATCCCTATATCAACAGGGGGAAGGCCTTTCTGCTTAAAACTGTTGTTTACCTCTTTCAGCTTATCAATCATTTCTATTGCAGTCCTGCATGCTTTTTCAGGGTGGTCCGTCACATCCAGGGGCGCATTGTAAATCGCCATCACAGCATCGCCGATATACTTATCAAGAGTCCCGTTATTTTTCAGTACCACTTCTGTCATCGGGCCGAGATATTCATTCAAAAGCGAGACCAGCACATCAGGCGCAAGTTTTTCAGAAATGCCGGTAAACCCTCTTATGTCAGAAAACAGAACTGTTATTTCTTTCTTTGCGCCGCCGAGCGCAAGCCTGTCAGGATTCTTTATTATCTCAGCAACAAGCTCAGGCGAAACATAACTTGAAAACGCTTTTTTAAGGTAGCGGTTTTTTCTCTCAACCACAAGGTTCCTGTACGCCTCGGAACTTATAAAAGCCAGCGCCGTAGAAGAAAGCGGGTACAAAAGGCTCATGTCTATGGAATAGTTTCTGAACAGCAGATAATTGAAAACAGCATATATGCCGGACACAAACATAAAGGCAACAAGCCCCAGAAAGCTGTTTCTTGCCATGCCGAGAACTAATGTAAGAATCACGGGGAATAATGCCAGACATAAAATCTCAACAGCAATTATCCTTCCATCCCTCAATATAAACCTGTCCTGAAGAGCATTGGACGCTACAGTTGCATGTATCTCAACTCCCGGGAAAGCGGACTCAACAGGGGTTGCCCTCATGTCATAGATGCCGACCTCTGTTGCGCCTACAAATACGATGCTGTCCTTGAGTTCATCTTTTTTTATCCTCTTTTTAATAACGTCAACTGCTGACAGCGTGGTGATAGTCCCGCCTTTGCCGTAGTAATTCACGGTAAGCCTTCCGCTTTCATCAGAAGGGATAGACATATCTCCAAGCCTTAGAGAGGAAACGCCGAAAGGCGCCACTTCAAGCATTATCTCCTTGCCTGTGTAATGCCGCAAGGCCTTTAATGCCAGAGAAGGATAAATCTCTCCGTTATAAAGCATGAGAAGCGTGGATTTTCTTACCGGGCCGTCAGAGTCCGGGTCGGTATTGAAAAAGCCGAAATCCAGAGCGCCGCGCCCGAGCAGCGGTATATTTGTCTCCACAAAAGGGCGCTGATATACCGGAACCTCAGTCACGCCTTCCGCAATCTTCAGAAGCTTTATTTTTGATGACTCTATCTGGGATAGGGCCTTTGGGTTTGCATCTTCTTTTTCATCCCTGAAAAAATAACCGAGGATTGCACTGCCGTTTTTTTCTATGGCTCTGGAAAGCGCTGCGTCTTCCTTGCTGTCCGAAGATTCGGAAAACACAATGTCCAGCGCTGTTACTTTTACGTCATACCATTTTAAACTATTCAGGAGTTCGGCAAACACAGATCTTTTCCACGGCCATCTGCCGAGTTCATTGACGCTCTTTGAATCTATCGCAACTATCACAACCCTTTTGTCAGGCTGCACATTCTTTCTGATTTTAAATCTCGCGTCCTTGAGCTTCAGGTCCACTGCATCAAGGAAATGAAAATTCTGCCTGTAAATGAAAAAGGTCAGAACTGAAGCAAGAAGGCCAATTACAATAAAGGCCAGCAGTTTGGAGTATTTCATAGTTGCCCCTTCTCCATGAGTCTAATACAAACCGGTTTCCGTCTTGTTAATCTTTAATTCTCTGGAGATAAGTCTCTACATTGCCTATGTGTTTGCCGTTCGGGAATTCGCTTTTATACTGAAGAAGGCGCTCCTTGGCCCTCTTCGTAAATCCCATTTCATCAAGAAGTATGCCTGTAAGATAGAGCGCTGTCTCGCGCTGCGGGCTTATCGGATATTCCTCAAGTATAAGCAGATATTCCGCGAGCGCAGCCTCCTGATTTCTAAGGAACCTTGAATAAACAGCTCCCCTTTCAAGCCTTGCGTCGCCTCTGATTTCAAGTTTATCGCTGAGGTCCAGCGCTATCTGAAAAACATAGAGCGCTTCTTCATATTTCCCTGAATCCGCAAGATAATGACCGTGCTGGATGTTCCATCTGGCTATAATATGAGGGAGATTTCCTGACGCCTCCCACTCTTCAGGCGGCTGGGCTGCCGTGATTTTCTCAAAGCCCTCCTTTGCAGTATATAAAGGCGTGTTCTGTTCAACCTTAACAGGGTCTGTAGGAGTTATCCCTCTTGTGTTCTGAACCATTGTATCAGCTGTCAGCGGTTTGTTTGAAGCCGAGTCGCCTCCTATTTCCGCTTTCCCTTCGTTACCGAAAAGGACATTTGCATATCCCTGCGTCATCATCATAAATTCAGTGCCTTTAATGCCTGCAACTGCCGTCGGGCTTTTCACCTTGAAATTTGTCTGCTGCCCCGCAAGCCTTGTAACAGTAGCCCTGAGTTTGCCCTGAGTTAATTTAAAGACGCCTTCCTTTTTATCAGTTGAAACCAGAAACTTGTCTATTTCAAGTTCCGTGTTATTGGCAAGTGTAAAAGTGCTTCTGTCAGACAGGGACAATTTGGCCCATCCATTCTTGCCGGTCTTTATCCAGTACCCTTCTTTAAATTCCAGGCCTTCCTTGGCTTTCTTATAAGGCACATTGGCTCTGTCTCTCCACGATACTTCACCGGTGAGCTTGGCAATCTTGCCCGCAGCAGCATACACATGAGAAATGAACATAAAGAAACACAAATTGATCAGAATCATTGTAAATATTTTTTTCATAACCGCCTCCCTAAAAAGGTTTTCAGGCTGCAATCATTTTTTTATCAGGGATTCCCCATACAAAGTATGGCGTTGCCCTTCTGAGAAAATTAAATCAGATAATACTGTTACTGTCAAGGTAAAAATACCATTCCCGCACTCAGACCGCTTTAAAATATGCCTTGAAGATATTTTCCCCTTAACTATTAACTACGGAAAGAAGGTTCAGTTCTTCATAGATTTCTTCGGGCGTCATTATGGCGCCGCCTGTTCTTCCGTAGAAGAGGACTTCTGATTTGCCTCTAACGGCAAGCCTTACATCCTCAACCATCTGTCCGGCATTAAGTTCAATCGTAATGAATTTTCTCTTGGGATTAGCAAGCGCTGCGAGTTCTCTTTCAGGGAAAGGAAAAAGACTTATGGGGCGGAAAAATCCTAATCTGACACCTTCACCGCGCAGTTTCTTGACAGCAGAAAACGCTATGCGCGCCGCAGTTCCGAACGCAACAACTATCGTCTCGGCGTCTTCTGTGCCAAACATCTCAAACCTAACTTCATCTTCTTTCATCTTCCTGTATTTTTCCTGAAGAATACTGTTTCTGAATTCAAGCTGGCCTTCGCCCATATATAGGGACCTGATTACATTGGGCTCTCTTGTGTATGACCCCTCTCCTGATTTGATAACATTCGGGCTTCTCCCGCCGCACCCTGTCAGCGCCCATGTCTTTTCAGGAAGATCCGGCTTCATATAAGGCGTCTGATAAAAAGGCTCCATCATCTGGCCCAGTATCCCGTCACCGAGAATCATTGCAGGATTCCGGTATTCATCCGACTTATCAAAGGCAAGCATGGTCAAATCCCAGAGTTCCTGAAGATTATAAGGAGCATACACAAGAAGTTTATAATCGCCGTGCCCGCCGCCTTTTACCGTCTGAAAATAATCCGCCTGGCTGCCTGATATGTTTCCGAGCCCGGGCCCTCCCCTCTGCATATTTACAATCACAGAAGGAAGCTCTGCGCCGCAGAGATAGGAAACAGTCTCCTGCATCAGGCTTATGCCGGGACTGCTTGACGATGTCATAGCCCGCGCTCCGGCAGCAGAGGCGCCGTACACCATATTAATTGCAGCTAATTCGCTTTCAGCCTGAATAAATACTCCGCCCTCATCTTCCATGCGCCAGGACATATATTCAGGAATTTCATTTTGCGGGGTTATGGGATAGCCTGCATAAAAACGGCAGCCTGCCTTAATCGCCGCCTCTGCGATAACCTCATTGCCCCTCATGAAAATCTTTCTTGCCATCAAAAACATTATATCACATTTGACAAAACTCTTACCCTTACATTATGATTTTTTCACAATACCGAGGAGACGTTAATGTATTTTCAGGAACTGATTTTAAAGCTTCATGAATTCTGGTCCAAGCAGGGCTGTGTCCTGCTTCAGCCTTATGACATTGAAGTCGGCGCAGGGACCTTCCATCCCGCAACCTTTTTTAAAGTCCTCGGCCCCGAGCCGTGGAAAACAGCTTATGTTGAACCATCAAGAAGGCCTACAGACGGAAGGTACGGCGAGAACCCGAACAGGCTTCAGCATTATTACCAGTATCAGGTAGTCCTTAAGCCCTCGCCGGGCGAAAGTCAGGAAATTTATCTTGAAAGCCTCACATATCTCGGCATAGAGCCTCAGAAACATGACATACGGTTTGTGGAAGATGACTGGGAATCCCCGACACTCGGCGCATGGGGGCTTGGATGGGAGGTCTGGCTTGACGGAATGGAGATAACACAGTTCACATATTTTCAGCAGGTAGGAAGCATTGACCTGAAGCCTGTGTCGGTTGAGATAACATACGGGCTTGAAAGAATTGCCATGTATCTTCAGAATGTGGATAATGTATTCAACCTTGAGTGGTCACATGGCATTAAATACGGCGACATTCACCATATTGACGAGGTGGAATTTTCAAAATATAACTTTGACCATGCAGACACAGAACTTCTGATAAAACAATTTGAAGCCTATGAAAAAGAATCCATAAGGCTGAATGCGCTCGGGCTTGTTCTGCCGTCATATGAGTTCTGCCTTAAGTGCTCACACACATTCAATCTTCTTGATGCAAGGGGCGCTATCTCTGTAACAGAGAGGACAGGCTACATTGCACGGGTGAGAAACCTCGCGAGGCTATGCGCCCATGCGTATGTGAAACAAAGAGAAGAGATGGGTTTTCCGCTGCTGCGATAAGTGTCAAAGCATCAAAGACGTTGATACTCCGACACTCTGATACTCTGATTCCTTTATTGAACATACTACCACTCAATTTTCTGCGCCTTTAAAAAATTCTGCGCCGCCTTATCTCCTAATCTTGCGGCCTTCCTGATGTCCTCCACTGCCTTATAAGTATCGCCGAGCAGCCCGTAAACCCTGCCGCGGTTGAAATAAGCCTCGGAATCGCCGGGATTCAACTCCACAGCTTTGTTAAGATCTTCAAGCGCCTTGTGGTAATTTTCTGATTCAGCATAGGCAAGCCCCCTGTAGAAATGAGCCTTCTCATATTCGGGATTTATTTTTATGGCATGGCTGAAATCTTCAAGCGCCTGCTGCGGCTTTCCCAGCGCTCCATAGGCCACTCCGCGAAAACAATATGCCTCTTCATATTTGGGACTCAATTTTACAGCCATAGAGTAGTCCTTAACAGCCTGCTGATAATTTCCAGACCTTAGATATGCATTCCCGCGCGAGACATAAGCCTTAGCATATTTAGGATTTAGCTTTATAGCCTTTGCAATGTCTTTAACAGCCTGACTATTGCTGCCGGCTTCCCCATAGGCATTCCCCCGAAAGACATAAAACTTCTCATTATTAGGGTTTAATTTTATGGCCTTTGTAAAAGCCTCCACTGCTTTCTGCGGGTTGCCGGAATTCACAAGCACGCACCCATTTTCAAACCAGTCAATTGCGCTTAGAATCTTTACCGCCTCGTTGTACTGCGCTGTTTTTTTTGCGTCTGCTTCCTGCTGCTCTTTTAATTTTTCAATCTTTTTTAAAAGCGCTTCTGCTTTTCTCTTCACCTCTTCTATCTCTCTTATATATCCCTTATTCCTATTGAGAACAGCAATAGACTTAACTATCTCAACAGGATTAACAGAAATCCCTGCTTTAATATAAAAGGTTTTATTGTCCCATTTCTGTTCTATCACATCAGTCTTTATAATTACCGATATAAGAGCCGTAGCCTGATTTTTGGTGAGTTGAAGGTTTTTTATCACTGCCTTGCTCTCAAGATACGCTTCTACTTCTCCGAACAAAAGCCTCTTCGCATTCTCCATGGCAATTATACGGGCAGAACTCTTGTTGTCAAGCCCTCCTGCCTGATAGGTATATTCCTTCTGGAAAGAAACCGTTTCAGCAAAAGCGAATTCAGAGGCCAGAGATGTAAAAGCAACAAGCAGCAAAGGATATACGAAACTCTTAACACTCGTCACAGGCGCCTCACCTCACCTCAGGAGATGCAGCCGGGTCAAAAGGGTTGGTCCTCACAGCAAGTGAAAACAGATAAGGATAACTTTCCTTCAGATGTTTCATATACGCCAGCCACTCTGTTATCAGCATGATATACGCCCTCTTTATATCTCCGGAAAGGTGTTCATAATCAGCATGGGGCAGGGTTTTCAAATCTTTCCTATGTGATAATTCCTCTGCCAGATGAGTTACAGCCCACAGGAGGTCAGTAAAAAATTCATGCTCCAGCAAATTCGGATTCTGCAGAAGGGCGAGTAAAAACCTTCTTTCCCTGATAAGTAAATCCTTGAGGCCTTGTATATCGCCTCTGTGAATATCAATTTTGCAGTCGTAATCATTGACATATTTTTTCACCATTAAAAATTCCTGTTCTGACCAATTGGAGGCAACAACGAGTTTTACGCCTAATTTGTTGCCTTGGGGATCGAAAGCAGAAAGCGATTTAAGAAGCGCTGTGCCGGCCTCGCTGAAAAAAACACCTATGGCCATATTCATCTTCTTCAGCATATCGCGCTTTTCTCTCTCGCTCAGCATACGGTGTATAATCAGCGTAACGAGCAGCACTTCAATGGGGACAAATGCAATATCACCTAACAGATAAATAAAGATGTGGTGGCTGTCCCTGAAAATTGTATAATGGAGAAGATAGAAAAATGCAGACAAGGTAATCAGCGCAAGGCCTAAAAGAACCTGCCAGCTGAAGATTTTTTTCATGTTTGAATACCTCCTGCTCCGTCATTGCTACTGCTTCATAGACAATCTATCAGACCATGCTTCTCTTGTCAATAATCTCTCATAAGGTTATAATGTTCTGAAAAAAACCAGAGGAAATATTTAATGACGAAAAATCAGGCCCCGTGCTCATCGCTCCTTTTAGAAATAGGCACAGAAGACATCCCCGCAAGGTTTCTGCCCTCTGCCATACGGCAATTAAAGGAAAATACAGAGACAATATTCAACGATAATCACATAAGGTTTTCCGAGGTAAAGACATTGGGTTCCCCGCGGAGGCTTGCAGTGATTGCGCATGGAATCCCGCCGATGCAGGAAGACAGAACAAAAGAAATATTCGGGCCTTCCAAAAAAGCTGCTTTTGATGCTGACGGCAGGCCTACAAAAGCGGCAACAGGATTTGCCGGTTCTCAAGGCATAAGCGTGGAAAAGCTTATTCTAAAAAAGAAAGATAAAGGAGAATATGTTGTTGCAGTCATAGAAGAAAAGGGCATTTATGTCAGAGAACTCCTGCCTGACATACTTAAAAAAATCGTGCTTTCCGTGCATCTTCCGAAATCAATGCGATGGGCCGGCAATGACATGAGATTTATACGGCCTATCAGATGGCTGCTGTCTATGTTTGATAACGAAACAATAAGTTTTGAGATTGAAGGAATTAAAAGCGGCAATATGACCCGCGGGCACAGATTCCTGTCGCCTGCCGCTTTTCAGATAAAAGAAATACCTGCTTACGCAAAATTGCTTGCGAATAACCATGTGGTAGTTGACCCGCAGGAAAGAAAAAGGATTATAACGGAGAAAGCGGAGAAGCTCTCATCTTCCATAAACGGAAAAATCGTGAAAGACGAAGAACTAATTGATACTGTCTCAAATCTCGTTGAATATCCTGCTCCGGTATTAGGCAGCTTTCCGGAAGAATATCTTAAACTTCCCAAGGAATTGCTTATAACTGTAATGAGAGAGCATCAGAAATACTTTGCCATTGAAGATATCAAGGGCGCGCTCACGAATTACTTTATCATTACAAGCAACACTGCTGAAGAAAATTCAGAGACGGTCAGGATTGGAGCGGAACGCGTTATCAGGGCCAGATTTGAGGATGCAAAATTCTATTTTGAAGAAGACTGCAGGAAAAAACTTGAAGACAGAATAAACAGCCTTAAAAATGTGGCATATCAGGAAAAACTCGGAACCCTCTACGAGAAGGCATTGAGGGTGAAAAACCTTGCGTCATATCTTGCGTCAAAAATAAATCCCTCTCTAACGCAAAAGGCTGAAAGAGCAGCGCTTCTTTCAAAAACAGATTTATTAACTGGAGTCGTAAGAGAATTCCCGGAACTTCAGGGAATTATTGGAAAATACTATGCGGGCCATGACAAGGAAGACGCAGAAGTCGCTGCTGCTTTGATGGAACAGTATCTGCCTGTCTATTATGGAGACAGACTGCCTGAAACAGGGACAGGCGCTATTCTCAGCCTTGCAGACAAAGTGGATAATATAACCTCATTCTTCTCTGTGGGCCTTACTCCGACAGGCTCGGAAGACCCGTTTGCCTTAAGGAGGCAGACTCTTGCAGTCATAGCGATACTGCTGGATAAGGGCTGCGATTTATCACTCAGCAATATTGTTGCCGCTTCTCTGAAAAACCTAAAAGACACTAAACAATCCGGAGAAATTGCAGAAACAGTGCTCAGATTTTTTGAACAGAGGCTTGAGCCGTTGTTCTCATCAGAAGGTTACGGTCCCGATATAATCCAGTCCGTGCTCCATCTCTCTGCAGAAATTCCGCTAAAAGAAATGCGAAGAAGGCTTCAGGCTGTTAAGGAATTTAAGGAAACAGATAACTACAATGATTTTCTCACCGCCATAAAGAGGGTGAAAAATATTACTCCTGTAACGGCGCTTCCTTCATTAAAGGCAAAGCTGCTCCATGCAGAGCCGGAGAAAAAACTCTACGAGGAATTCAGCAAACTAAAAACTGAAATCGGAAGTCTTATGTCCGGATATAAATATTTTGAAGCGCTAAGAACTCTCTCAGGACTGACCGCCCCTATTAACCATTTCTTTGACAATGTCCTTGTAATGGACAAACAGGAAGAAATCAAGCTGAACAGGCTTGCGCTTCTGAAGGACATCTGGACACTTGCATCATCAATAGCGGATTTTTCAAAACTGCAGTAGCTGTCAGTTTTGCAGTTGTCTCTGAATTACTTTTCCAGCACAACGCAGGCGATGCCGTAGTCTTTTTCGTGGCTCAGGCTTATTGATGCCTGCTTTATCGCCTTCTTATCAAAAAATTTTTTAAGCTTGCCGTTAACTTTTATAACAGGCTTGCCGTTCTCCGAGCTTATTACTTCAATATCCGTGAGCGGCACAACAACCTCAGAGCCTATCGCTTTTATTAAGGCCTCTTTTGCCGCAAAACGGACTGCGAGAGAAAGATACGGATTCTTTTTTTCATAGCAATATGATATCTCATTTTTCGTAAAAACCCTCTGAATGAACTTCTTCCCCCACCTCTCAACAACATCCTTCATTCTCTCAATCCTTACAAGGTCTATGCCGATTCCGTAAATCATAGTAATACCTTCATCTCCCTGACAGCCCTTTCAATTCCCACAAGCACTGCCCTTGAGATGATGCTGTGCCCTATGTATAAACCTCTCAGTCCCTCTATGGAAGCAATATTTTTAACATTAAAATAATTAAGCCCGTGTCCTGCATTAGCGCCAAGTTTCAGGCTTAACGCCTCTTTTACAGACCGCGCAACCTTTATAAGTTCCTTCTCCTGTTTGCCGCCTTTTGCATTAGCATAAAGCCCTGTGTGTATCTCCACCATATCAGCGCCTGTCTCTTTGGATACAGCAATGTCATCAGTTGAGGGATTTATAAAAAGGCCGACAGGTATCCCGGCGCCTTGAATCCTTCTGATTGCATTTTTAAGGTTTGATTTCTGCCGTTTCACATCAAGCCCGCCCTCTGTTGTAAGCTCCTCGCGCTTTTCAGGCACAAGCGTCACCATATCAGGCTTTACCTTCAACGCAATGCCTATCATCTCTTTTGTAGCTGCCATCTCCAGATTTAACTCAACAGGGATGACTTCCCTTAATATCTTTAAATCCCTGTCATGTATGTGCCTTCTGTCTTCTCTTAGATGGATGGTAATGCCGTCAGCTCCGCCTAATATTGCAAGCGTCGCAGCCATAACAGGGTCAGGCTCTACGCCTTTCCTCGCCTCTCTCACAGTGGCAACATGGTCAACGTTAACTCCGAGAATCATTCATTTCCCCCTCATTCCAATCAAAAATCTTAAATTAGTCTAACACAAAATCTCTTTCAATCAGTATCTGCTGCTCTTACGAGCGTTCCTCTTTTCTGCGCCCCGTACCTGAAAACAGTAACGCCTTTACACCCCTTCTCATACGCCATCAGAAACGCCCTTTCAACATCTTCCCTTGTTGCCTTATGCGGCATATTTATGGTCTTTGACACCGCATTGTCCGTAAATTCCTGAAAACAAGCCTGCATTTCTATGTGATTCTCAAACGAAATCTCATGAGCGGTCTTAAATAATTTTCTGATATCTGTGGGAACTTCTTTGATGCCGTGGAGGCTGCCTCTGTTTATGACCTGCTCTTTCAATGCCTCTGAATAAAAATCCCGATCCTTCGCAGCCTCAAAAAAGAGCCTGTTTATCTCAAAGAGTTCCGTGTCCAGAACAAGTTTTTTGTATGCAAGCGCAAACAGAGGCTCTATACCGCTTGAACAATCCGCGACCATTGACAAAGTTCCGGTAGGAGCTATCGTAGTTGTGGTTGCATGCCTCACACGCGGCATATCAGCCCTGTCATAGACAGAGCCCCTGAAGTTCGGAAAGACTCCGCGCTCGCCGGCCAGCTCTACGGATGCATTCCTTGCCTCGTCCCGTATAAACCTCATTACCACTTTCCCCAGCTCAAACGCCTTTTTATGGTCGTAAGGCAGCCCCGCGAGTATTAACATGTCAGCCCATCCCATAACCCCGAGGCCTATCTTTCTGTTGCCCTTGTGCATCGCCTCTATTGCAGGCAGAGGATATTTATTCACGTCAATGGAATTATCCAGAAACCTCACAGCGGTTTTTATGTCTCTGGATAACAAATCCCAATTAATCAGTTCGGAGTTTTTCATCCTGCATCCTGCGTCCTGCATCTTGCATCTTTCTTTTATATATTTTGACAGGTTCAGCGACCCCAATATGCATGCTTCATAGGGAAGCAAGGGCTGCTCACCGCATGGGTTAGTGGATTCTATACTGCCGAGGTTCGGAGTCGGATTATCCCTGTTAATCCTGTCAATAAACACAAGCCCCGGATCTCCTGTTTCCCATGCGCTCTCAACAATCTCCTTAAATACCTCATGCGCCTTTATCTTTCCCACAACAGTTTCGCTCCTCGGATTTATAAGCTCATATTCTCCTCCACGCTTAAGAGCCTCCATAAACACATCCGTCACTGAAACCGAGATATTGAAATTTGTCAATTCTTTTTCTGCTCTCTTTATGCGGATAAAATCAAGGATATCAGGGTGGTTCACGCGGAGAATCCCCATATTAGCGCCCCGCCTTGCCCCGCCCTGCTTGATGACATCAGTCGCAGTGTTATATATCTTCATGAAAGATACAGGGCCGCTTGCAATGCCTCCTGTTGAATGCACCACATCAGACTTAGGCCTCAGGTGCGTAAATGAAAAACCGGTACCCCCGCCGCTTTGAAGTATCAGCGCGGCATTTTTCAGAGTATCAAATATGGAATGCATTGAGTCATCCACAGGCAGCACAAAACATGCGGCAAGCTGTCCTATCTCTTTTCCCGCATTCATAAGAGTCGGAGAATTCGGCAGAAATCTGAGAGATGTCATCAATTCATAAAACTTATCTTCCCATTCAGAAGCGCTGCCGCCGTACTGAAATTCGGCAGCCGCAATAGTCTTTGCAACCCTCCTGAACATCCCTTCAGGAGTTTCTATAACCCTCCCTCTCTCGTCCTTCAGGAGATACCTTGCCTTAAGCACTTTAAGGGCATTTTCAGTCAGATTCATAAGGACATTATATCAAAAAACAATCCCTCTTATTGAAAGAGGAAGGGTAATTTAATATATAATTATCAATACGGAGGTTTTATGGAATGCCTACAGGAAAAGAATAAAAAATACTGCAACTGCACTTATGAGCCCTGCGAGAGGAAACACAAATGCTGCGAATGCCTGCACTATCACAGAAAGAATGGAGAAATGCCCGCGTGTTTCTTCAGCAAAGAAGCCGAGCGCACTTATGACCGCTCAATTGAAAATTTTATAAGAATGCATAAAAGATAGCAGCGGCCTAAGGGTTTGAGGGATAAAGGTTATCAAGGTGTATCTTTATATACGCCTTTGATCTTAAATCCTCTATATGCTTTTTCAGCCTTATATTGACCTCTTTTTCAACAAGATACACCTCAATCTTTTCCCTTGAATCGTCAAAATCAGCCTTACCGAATTCCTTTCTGTTTTTATCGTAGAATTCCCTCAGATCATCCTCTGTTATCTTTATGAAGGTCCTGAGCTTTAACTCTATATACTCCTTTATAATCTCATCTGGATTAGCTCCCTCTATGCGCAGTTTCTTGGCCTCTCTCAAAAGGAGCATCCTGTTTATCTTAGTGTTCAACACCTCTTCTTTTTTAATATCAGGCCTAAGTTTTATTGCAGCCTTATAATTATCCTCAAGGTCGCTCAGGGTTATTGCCTTGTCATCAACGAAAGCAACCACCCTGTCAATCACCTCTGCGAAAACAAACGGCAGATTGATAGCCAGCAAAACTGCACAGCCTAAAAAAAGAGAGACTTTAGTCGCCTTCATTTTATACTCTAATCTTACATCAAAAAATTGAATATTTTCCATGCCCTCATGTATTATACAAACAGTTGTTAGTTGTTAGTCTGAAAACTAAAAACTAAAAACTGTAAGTGAGGAGAAAATTATGAGCAAGATTCTAAAACTCGGCATTCCCAAGGGAAGCCTTCAGGAGTCAACATTAAACCTTTTCAGAAAGGCAGGATACCACATCTCCGTGTCAAGCCGTTCCTATTATCCGTCCTTTGACGACATTGAAGTTGAGGCGATGCTGATAAGGGCGCAGGAAATGGCAAGATATGTTGAGGACGGAATACTTGACTGCGGGCTTACAGGCAAAGACTGGATACTGGAACAGAATGCCGACGTGCAAGAGGTTGCGGAACTCATCTATGCAAAAGAAGGCCTCAGGCCTGTGAGGTGGGTCATTGCCGTGCCGAATGACTCAAAGATAAAAAGCGTAAAAGGCTTGAACGGCAAACGCATCGCAACAGAGCTTGTAGGCTTTACAAAAAGATTTTTAAAATCAAGGAAAGTAAAGGCAGAGGTTGATTTTTCATGGGGCGCAACAGAGGTAAAACCGCCCTATCTTGCTGATGCGATAGTTGAGCTGACAGAGACAGGCACGTCTTTAAGGGCAAATAATCTGAGAATCGTTGAAACCATTCTTGAGTCAAGCACAAGATTCATTGCCAATAAAAAGGCGTGGCAGGACAAGTGGAAAAAACAAAAAATGCAAAATATTGTCATGCTCCTGAAAGGCGCATTGTCTGCCGAGGAGAAAGTCGGGCTTAAGATGAACGTATCTGAGAGGTCTTTTAAGCGCGTGATGACTCTTCTTTCAGCCATGCACTCGCCGACCATATCAGCGCTTTCGGATAAGGGGTGGTATGCGCTTGAAGTGATAATTGACGAGAAAGTTGTGCGGGATATTATCCCGAAACTGAAAACTGCCGGTGCGTCAGGCATAGTGGAGTATCAATTAAATAAAGTCATACCGTAGCAGGTGCAAGCAGTACCGGCTTGTTTAGAAAAATGAAAAAGATCAGCGTCAGCGACATTAGAAATCTCGTCAAGCCTAACATCCGTAATCTCACAGCTTACAATGCAAAAGAGATTCCATGCAGGGTGAAACTTGATGCGAATGAAAGCCCTTATGGTTTTGATATTACTGATGAAATCTTAAAAGCAGTTAAAACCAACCGCTACCCTGACCCTGAAGCAAAAACTCTAAAAAAAATTATCGCAAAAAATCTGAGGCTGAATACCGAGAATATCCTTTTTGGAAACGGCTCTGATGAGCTGATATATTATCTCATAACCGTCTTCGGCGGGCCTGTGCTGTACCCTGTCCCCACGTTTTCAATGTACGGCCTAATCTCCCGGTCGCTCGGAGAAAAAAGAATAGCAGTTCCGCTGGATGATGAATTTGACCTGAATATGGAAAAGATTTTAAGCGTGATTAAAAAAAATAAGCCAAATCTTATATTCCTGAGTTCTCCAAATAATCCCACAGGCAACTGTTTTTCTTCGGAAAGAATCCTAAAAATAATCGCTGCGTCTAAAGGCCTTGTTATCGTTGATGAAGCATATCAACCTTTCTCAAGCGAAAAAGGTTTTCTGCCGATGTTGAGCGACTATAAGAATCTCGTAATTCTCAGAACCCTGAGCAAGGTAGGCTTTGCAGGACTGAGGGTAGGATTTCTGACAGCTGACAAAGAAATAATCAGCGAAGTCAATAAAGTAAGGCTGCCGTTTAACCTTAATTCTATTTCGCAGGCTGTCGCAGCAGAATCGCTTAAAAATACCAGGACAATAAAATTATACATTGGGCTTATTGCTTCCGAGAGAGAGCGGCTGCTTAACGAGCTGTGGAAGATTAGGGGAATAAAACCCTATCCTTCAGAAGCAAATTTTATATTATTCAGAGTTAAAAATTCTGATAAAATCTATCAGAAACTTTTAAAAAAAGGTATACTTGTGAGGAATATGAAGGGAGTTATTGACAGTTGTCTTAGAGTAACAATAGGGACTAAAAATGAAAACGATATTTTCATTAGAGCGCTTAAAGGGGTGATACAATGAGAAAGGCAGCAATTAAGAGAAAGACAAAAGAGACAAATATCTCTCTGGATTTAAATCTTGACGGCAGAGGAAGTTATTCAATAAACACTTCTATCCCGTTTCTGGACCATATGCTTTCCCTTATGTGCAAACACGGACTCTTTGACATAAAACTTAAAGCAAAAGGCGATGTAGATATTGACGACCATCACACTGTTGAAGATATCGGAATTGTGCTTGGCAAGGCACTCAAGCAGGCGCTCGGAGACATGAAAGGCATAAACCGGTACGGCCAGGCATCCGTGCCTATGGATGAAGCGCTCGCCTCAATAAGCATTGATATAAGCGGAAGACCCTATTTTGTTTATAAAGTTGAATTCCCGAAAAAAAGCAAATTGAAGGACTTTGACCCTGACCTCATAGAAGACTTCCTTCAGGCTTTCGTAAGCAACAGCAGCATAACGCTACATATCAACGCTCTTTACGGCAGAAATATTCACCATATTATTGAAGCGATTTTCAAAGGGCTCGGAAGGGCTTTGAGAGAGGCTGCTGCCGTTAATCCGAAGGTGAAGGGCATTCCTTCCACAAAAGGAAAACTTTAACAAAAATCATTTTTTATGTCATTGACCCCTAAAATCCCTCTTAATGAGATTAAGTATGTCCTCCTTGACATGGACGGGACACTCCTTGATAAATATTTTGACGATTACTTCTGGGAGCATCTTGTGCCTGAGAAATATGCCGGGAAACATAACATATCATTCGGCAAGGCAAAGGAAGAGCTTTTTAAAAAATACAAACACCACGAAGGCACCTTGAACTGGACAGACATAGATTTCTGGTCCAGAGAGCTTAACCTTGACATCCCTGCCCTCAAAGAACAGATACGGCACATGATAGAGGTTCATCCGCATGTGGAAGATTTTCTGCGGATGCTGAAAAAACAAAAGAAAAAAGTTTTTCTTGTTACAAATGCGCATTATAAAGTTTTGGATTTAAAATTTAAGAAAACTGAACTCGGCAAGTATTTTGACGCAGCAATTACGTCTTTTGAAATGGGCTATCCCAAGGAGATGCTTAAATTCTGGGAAAAGGCGGAAAAGAGGCTTGGATTTGAGAAAGATAATACGCTTTTTGTTGATGACACAGAGGAGATACTGAAAACAGCAAGAGAATACGGGATTAAATACATCATTCATAAAGCAAAGGCAAATTCCAAAATCAAGCCTAAGCTGTCAAAGGATTTCCAGCATATATTTGATTTTAAGGAACTGATGGCTGACAACTGACAGCTATCAGTTAAAAACTATGGAAGTAGAAACAACTGATTTTCTGATTATCGGAAGCGGGGTTGCCGGGCTGAGGGCTGCGATAGAGCTTGCGCCCCACGGGAGCGTCCTTGTCGCAACAAAGGACATGCCCAAAGAGAGCAGCACGGAATACGCTCAGGGAGGCATAGCTGTTGCGCTGAGCGATGAAGATAAAGTCGGGATACATTTTGAAGATACGCTAAAGGCAGGCGACGGGCTCTGCAATGAGGACGCGGTAAAGATTCTTGTTGGGGAAGGCCCTGAAAGAATTCTTGAACTTATATCATGGGGCGCTGCATTTGACAAGGAAGGGACAAAACTTGATTTCGCAATAGAAGGAGCTCATTCAAGGAAAAGAGTCCTGCACGCAAAAGGAGATTCAACGGGCAAGGAACTGGAGCGCGTGCTTTTGAACAAAGTGCGTTCTTATACGTCGGTAAAAAAATATCCTTTTGCATTTACTGTGGACCTGATTATAAAAGACGGTGAATGCTGCGGCGCGTATATCCTGAAGGACAGGAAAATGACTGCAATCATTGCAAAGGCAACCATCCTTTGCACAGGAGGCGCGGGACAGATATTCGCAAGAACCACCAATCCCATGGTGGCAACAGGAGACGGAATGGCAATAGCCTTCCGCGCAGGCGCTCAGCTTGAAGATATGGAATTTATCCAGTTTCATCCCACAAGCCTCTACTCCCAGTATGCACCGCAGTTTCTGCTCAGCGAGGCAATGAGAGGCGAAGGCGCTATTTTAAGGAGTATAAACAAAGAGCCCTTTATGAAAAATTATCACCGTGATGCAGAGCTTGCTCCGAGGGACATTGTATCAAGGGCGATAATCTCGGAGATGGTCAGGACAGAAAGCAGCCACGTGTATCTTGATATGACCCATCTTGGAAAGGATTTCGTCAGAAAACGTTTCCCTCAGATTTATTCCACATGCCTTCAATATAATGTGGAGATAACAAATGATCTGATACCTGTATCACCGGCAGCCCATTACATAATGGGCGGAGTAAAAACTGACATCAACGGCATCACAAGCATAAAAAGGCTTTATGCGGCAGGCGAAACCGCATGCACAGGCGTGCACGGCGCAAACAGGCTTGCAAGCAACAGCCTGCTTGAAGGGCTTGTTTACGGCGCGCGCACAGGCAGCGCAGCATATCAATCATCTTCCGGCATAAAAAATCTGACGGCTGTGAAAGAGCAGGTATCAGAGCATGCTGCTGCATATCATTCCATCCCGGAACATGACGAGATACGAATGACTCTGAGAAAGCTCATGTGGGACAGAGTTGGAATAATAAGGTGCGGCGAGTCACTTAAAGAGGCAAGGGAAAAACTTTCAGAATGGGCCTTCATCCTTGATAAAGTCTTTTACACAAGACGCGAACTTGAATTGAAAAATATGCTTACTGTTGCAATGATGATCACTGAGGCCGCCTCTCTCAGAAAAGGCAGCGTGGGAGCGCACTACAGGTCTGATTATCGTGAAAAGGGCCCAGACTGGCAGAAACATATTGCGCTGTTTAGAGAAGATGATAGAATAAAATATAGTCCGGCATAAGAGATGCCTCAGAAGAGGTGATAATGAATACCAGAAAAACCAAGATTGTCTGCACAATAGGCCCAGCTTCAGCAAACCGCGAGGCAATTCGCTCTCTGATAAAAGGTGGCATGGACGTTGCAAGGCTTAACTTCTCTCACGGCGACCATGCTACTTATAAAAAAATCTCAAGGATTGTAAAAGATGAATCCGCAAAACTTAAAAAAGCGGTAGCCATACTTCAGGACCTTCAGGGAATCAAGATACGGGTCGGGCTTGTCAGCAACGGTTCAGTAGAGCTCAAAAAAGGCGCAGAGATATTTCTGCACAGCGGCAAAGAGGCCAGCAATGACAAACACATATTCATTTCATATCCCGCGCTAAGAAAAGATATAAAGACAGGCGACAGGATACTCTTTGACGATGGTTTGATTCAGGCAATTGTAACAGGCAAAACTTCTGACGGGTTAAGGGCTAAAATTATAGAAGGTGGTATTTTAAGAGATAAAAAAGGAGTCAATCTCCCTCGTGTGAAAACCACCCTGCCTTCCTTCACAGATAAGGATAAGAACGACCTCAGCTTCGGATTATCAATCGGCGTTGATTACACGGCGCTGTCATTTGTAAGAACTTCAAGCGACGTAAGAGTTGTAAAGGAGTGGCTTAAGAAAAGGCGCGCCTCTCTGCCTCTCATAGCAAAGATTGAAAAGCCTGAGGCACTTGAGGATATTGACGGCATACTTGATGAGGCAGACGGGATAATGATTGCAAGGGGAGACCTCGGAGTTGAGGTATCGCCTGAAGAGGTGCCAATAATACAGAAGATGCTTATCAGCAAGGCTAATGATAAAGGGAAACTTGTGATAACTGCAACGCAGATGCTTGAATCAATGACAGAACATTCAAGGCCGACAAGGGCAGAGGCAACAGACGTTGCAAACGCTGTTATAGACGGAAGTGATGCTCTTATGCTTTCAGCGGAGACAGCGACAGGGAAATATCCTGTACTTGCGGTAAAGATGATGGACAGGATTATAAGATATACAGAGTCTCAATCCTCAGTCAGGCATGATTATTCCGGCTTTGCCGCGCTCTTCTCTGATTTTTCAGGAGCTGTTGCCGAAGCTGCATGCACTGCGGCAGGGGATATTCACGCAAGGGCCATAGTTGCATTCACCCAATCCGGATTTACGGCAAGGCTTGTATCCAAGTTCAGGCCTGACGTTTTGATAATCGGCGTTACGCCTTATGACAACATCATGAGAAGGATGTCTCTTTACAGGGGAGTCACACCGATGCTCATCTCTCATGTTTCTGACACGGATAACATGATTCAAAAAGTGGAAAAATTACTGATTGCATCCGGGACAGCAAAGAAAGGCGATAATATTGTCATAACCGCAGGCTCGCCGCTCATGAAACGCGGCACAACCAATCTTATAAAACTGCATAAAATCGGGGGGTAAGAATTTTTTTAAGTTGCGGCTATCATTAAACATTCTTTGAGGCAGCCGCCGGGTAAAGCGGCTGCCTCAAAGTTTTACTGCTAACAACAGCCCTTGTCTTTTTTGAGCTCAGTGAACATCTGAAAACAGTTCTTCATGTTTTCGCCTGTGCAGCATTTCTCAAACATGGCCTTGCATCTTCCTTTGACTTCCTCGCCCGTTACCTCAAAGCGGTAGCCGTTTTCGAGTTCGGTAACGCTGAAATTACAGCATTGCTTTTCCATTTGTTTCACCCCCTTTCTATGTTCGAGTGTTTTAGATTAATAGAACTATATCAATAAAAAAATTTACTTAAAAAACCCTTTTATCCCGTCAATAACGTCCTGATTCACCCTGCAGCGGAAGTTTTGCCCCTCCCGCACGCAGGTAATCAGCCCGGCGTTCTGCAGTTCTTTAAAATGATGAGAGATTGTTGAGCGCGAAAGACTCATGCAGTCGCACATCTTTGTGAAGGCCCTTTCAATGCTTCCGTTCCCCAAACAGCAGGGACTGCTGCCTGAAACCTTAAACTCGGGCGTTCCTTTTTCGGCAGCTGATGTCTGGCACTGCTTATAAATCATCAGAAAAATTTTCAGCCGCTGCTCGTTCGACAGCGCCTTGAAGATTTTTGAATAGTTCGATAGTTTCATGACCTTAGAATAGCACCGATGCCATGACTTGTCAACACTTTTTTGAATTAATGTAGCGAGCAAGTAAACTGTCCGTATCTGTAGCACATAAACTGTCCGGGTGATAATGGATAGCAAGGAGGAGCTATCCATGAAACGTTCGGAGATACT
>QZJQ01000010.1 GCA_003599795.1 Nitrospiraceae bacterium | reverse complement strand
CTTTTGAGGTGCAGCCGAAATGAACCTGATAGCCATAGATATTGGTAACTCTTCAATAGATATAGGTTTTTTTATTGAGGAGGAGATTTTTGTTCAAAAAATTAATACAAAACCGCTGCTTACATCTCCAGAATACTCTGCGTTTTTTGCAGGGTTTATAAGAGAAAAAAATATAGACAAAATGCCTGACGGCATTATAATATCTTCTGTGGTACCGGGGCATACAGATGCCGTTAAAAAGGCATGCAGCGCTCTGAGCAAAAAAGAGCCTGTGGTATTAACTCATAAGATGAATACAGGGATTGATTTCCGGATAGAAGAGCCTGAAAAGTTAGGGACAGACAGGATTGCGGCAGCCGCAGGCGCGTGCGGCCTGTTTGGCGCTCCCGTTGCGGTAATTGATTTTGGCACAGCGACTACGCTTAATTTTATTGGAAGCGGAAATAAATATAAGGGCGGCGCAATTATGCCGGGTATGAGGCTTATGCAGAAATCTCTTTTCAGCGATACAGCGCAGTTGCCTGATGTTGCGGTTTCTAAGCCTGTGTCTCCATTGGGAAAGGATACGGCAGAGTGCATCCGTTCCGGCATTGTATACGGAACAGCAGGGGCGGTGGAAAGGATTATATCAGAGGCAGAGAAAACAGAAAGAGAAAATTTTAAAATAGTTGTAACAGGCGGCAATGCTGAATTTGTTTTGCCGTTTCTCAGGAAGGTGGACCATAGTGAGCCTGAGCTTGTCTTAAAAGGACTGAGATTTATCTATAGCCTGTCTGACAGGAGGAATGCATAATGCATGAACTGAGAAAAGACCCTTTGATGAACAGATGGATTGCTGTTTTATCAGATTCCCTGGCTCCTGGGGCATATCATCTTCCTGAAGAGGAGACAAAAGAATCCGAATGCATTCTTTGTTCAGGCAGAGAAAAAGAAACCCCGCCTGAAATAACTGCAATCAGGGGAAATGGTTCGCATCCCAATGAACCGGGATGGCTGGCAAGGGTAATCCCGAGTTTTAAACCCATACTTAATGTGGAAGGCGAGCTCGGCAGGCGCGGCATCGGCATGTATGACAGGATGAACAGCATAGGCGCAAATGAAATTATTATAGAGACGCCTGAGCATAATAAAGCAGGCGGTGATATTGGCTTTGAACAGATGATAAGGGCAGTTTCACTTTATAAAGAGAGGATTACCGACCTTGAGAAAGATTTAAGGCTGAGATATGTATTGATATATAAAAATTCCGGCAGGGAGGCAGGCGCGGTTTATTCTCATCCCCATTCACAGATTATCGCGACTCCTATTATCCCGAGGCGTATCAAAGAAGAACTTGACGGCGCAAAGCAGTATTATTCTTACAAAGAGCGGTGCATTTTCTGCGATATAATAAGGGAAGAATTGCGGCATGGAGAGCGAGTAATCTTTGAGACGAAAAAATTTATTGCTTTTTGCCCTTACGCGCAGAATTCTTCATTTGAATTTTCTATAATTCCTAAAAAGCATTCCTGCGCCTTTCAGGAGATAAACCAGGAGGAGATGGAAGACCTGGCTCTGATACTGTCAACTATGCTTAAAAAACTCGGCGCTATACTGAAGAATCCGCCGTATAATTATATTATACACACAGCTCCGAACATGATGCCGAGGCGCGACCACTGGCACACGCTCGGAGAAGATTTTCACTGGCATATAGAGGTAATGCCGAGGCTTACGAGGGTAAGCGGTTTTGAGTGGGGTTCGGGTTTCTATGTAGTTACAACATCCCCTGAGGATGCAGCTAAATATTTAAGGGAGGCATGATATGAACATTAAGAAGATTCTTTTTCCCACGGACTTTTCAGAGGGCTCAAACAATGCCCTGCCTTATGCCGCTGATATGGCAAGGCATTACAACGCAAAACTTTATCTGTTTCACGTTATTCAGGACATAGCCGAGGCAACCGGCTGGTACGTGCCTCATGTGTCACTGGATGAGTTGTACAAGGATATGGAGAAAAATGCGGCAAAAGAGATGGACCGGTACGGCGTTGAAGAATTCAGGGGCTTGAAGGACATTGAACATATTGTCGTAAAGGGGACGCCATACAAGGAGATTTTAAAATTTGCCGGAGAGAATAAGGCAGACCTTATAGTTATAGGCACGCATGGCAGGAAAGGCATTGACAGGGTTATTTTCGGAAGCACCGCTGAAAAGGTGGTAAGAGACGCTCCGTGTCCTGTGTTAAGCGTAAGATTGCCTGTTCACGAGGCCAAGAAATGAGGGTTTATTTATCTGAGACAGCGTTCATTGACCTCTTGTTAAGCTCTGCTGAGGTATACAAGAGGGAGAGCCTTGGCATTCTTCTTGGTTATAAACCTGAGGGCAGGTTTATAATTGAACATGCATTCAGTTTTCAGACTGCAAGAAGGAAACATAAGGGAGTTACCTTCCAGCACAAAAATCATAAGAAGATAGAGCCTATATTGGCGAAATTTGACAGGCTTCAGATAATAGGCGACTTCCATTCCCATACCCAGTTCGGCGTGACCAAGGGCTTGCCTATCCCAAGCGACGAGGATATCAAAGAGATGAAAGACGGCCAGGTATATCTGATAATCGCCATAAACAACAATGAAAAAACACTTTTCTGGGGTGAGAACAGGGACGGCACTATATCAGGCTCTGTCGGAGATTTCTTTTTTAAAATAGCCGCATATTTCTTTAGCGGCTCTTCGGGAATGAAAAGGGCGAGGATTCACTGCCCGTTCCCGCCGGGATTTTGAAAGGTTGTTGGGGTTTTGGGGTTGGGGGCTGGGTTAAGTCCTCTTTTGCTAATCCCTAACCCCCAAACCCTAATCCCGCTGTATAATAAATTATGCTCAGGACTAAGGTTCTTGTAGTCGGCGGCGGGCCTGCAGGTTCAACAGCAGCCCGCTTCCTTGCGAAACAAGGAATAGACACAATCCTGCTTGAAAGAAATTTTTCTTTTGTTAAACCCTGCGGCGGCGGTGTTCCGAATGTTGCCTTTGCGGAATTAGGCATACCTGCGAGTGCAATCAAAAAAAATGTCAAAGATATAAAACTGGTATCTCCTCTGAATAATGCTGTTGATGTAAGGCTTGAGGGCGGGTTTATTGCCATAGTCAAAAGGGGCGAGTTTGATTCACTATTAAGGGAAGATGCAAAAGTTAGCGGAGCGCAGCTGCTTGAAGCCGAGTTCAATCATCTTGCAGAGACGGGGACGCAGATAACTGCGCTGGTAAATATTAACGGCAAAGAAGAGCGAATAAAAACCGACTACCTTATAGCTGCTGACGGCGTGAATTCAAGGGTAAGGCTTGCGCTTGGTTTAAAACTGCCTTCTGCCATCTATACGCTTACCACGAAGATAAAAAAAGACAGTGCAGATACTTGTGAGTTCTGGTTTGGCAAAATACACGCCAGCAAGTCATATTCATGGATATTTCCTGAGGCGGAAGGTATATCAGCAGGAACCGGCAGTTTCGATCCCTGTGAGTTAAAAGGCATGCTCAAGGCATTCTGCGAAAGAAGGGGGTTGAATGCTGACAGCGCAGCGACAAGGATGTACAAGGTGCCATTATGGAGCGGAGAGTTATATAATAAAGATAATATACTCTTTACAGGCGATGCGGCAGGGCAGGTGATGCCGCTGACTTATGAAGGGATATACCATGCAATGAAGGCAGGAGAGTTTGCGGCAATGGCTGTAATGGCGGAAAGACCTTCGGATTATAAGAAGCTGTGGTGTAAGAGGTTTAACAGCAGATTCCTGATAATGCGGAAGCTCTGCGATTATTTTCTGAAGGATGACAAATCCGCTGAGAAACTTGTTTCCCTCTACAGAAGGCAGGAGATTCAGGCCTTAACCATGAAGCTCTGGCTTGAAAAGTCTTCTGACGGAAGGAATCTAATCTCTTTTGCAAATTTTTTCAGAAAAGCCCTAACTTAAATTGATACAGAAAAGGTTCATATCATACTCTCTGATAATTCACCTGCTTGCGATGTCGCTTCTCTTTATTGCGCCTGTTGCCAAAGAACAGAAGGGCAAGCCGTTCTTCACGAGGCTTGTTACAGCAGAGGACATAGGGCTGGAGAGCGCAGACGCAATTAACAAAAGTCCGAAGGCCATACTGCCTCCTGTGCCGCCAAAGGCCGCATCCATGCCGCGGTCCTCTGCAAAGCTCTCCATGCCTTCTGCTAAATCAACTGTTTCGCAGGCTCCGAAAAGCATTAAGAGCGGGGAATCCCCGGCAACTGCAACAGCGCCTTCAGGCTCAATGAGTCAGGGGGCTGATGAATCAAAAAAATCCCAGCTTAATCTGCCGCCCGGCGCTGGCTTGCAATTCCCGGGCAAAAGAGAAGATATAGAGATGAATGCACAGAAAAGCAAAGGGTTTTCAGTGGGGCAAAGCATTAAAGAGGAAGGTACAATATTCGCAAAGAAGACAGAGGACCAAAAGGCTAAGAGCAGCATCACATTTGAGGTTAAGGGATTTAAATATGACGGCTACATGATGAGGCTTAAAGATAAGATTGAAGGCATATGGCTGTATCCTTCTGATGCGGCGACGAGGGGAATTTACGGAGACCTCTATCTGACATTCACTATTAAAAAGAACGGAAGTCTAAGCAAGGTGGAGCTTGTCAGGACCTCCGGATACAGAAGCCTTGATGAAGCAGCTATGAAGGCGCTTAAAGATGCAGCTCCTTACTGGCCTTTGCCTGAGGACTGGAAAGAAGAGGAACTCACCGTCAGGGGACATTTCATATACAGCATCTACGGAATACATGTGAGATAAGCCCGGGATTCCTTCTGGTATAATTGAATCGTGAGACCCAAAAAACATCTCGGCCAGAATTTTCTTTATGACCCTTCCATACTCGGAAGAATCGTGGGGGCAGCGGAAATATCTACAGATGATACTGTTGTTGAGATAGGCCCCGGCCACGGCACACTAACAAAGCTGCTTGCAGAAAAGGCAAAAAAGGTTATAGCAATAGAACTGGACAGGGACCTTTGCGAAAAACTTAAGACCGAATTTAGCGAGTACGGGAATGTTGAGCTTGACTGCGGAAATGCGCTCAGGTATCCCTATGAAGGCCTTTCTGAATTCAAGGTAGTTGCAAACATCCCTTATTACATCACTACCCCGATAATATTCAGGCTTATTGAGAGCAGGGGGAACCTCACATCCATGACGCTTACTGTTCAGAAAGAGGTTGCAAGGAGAATCGCGGCGCAACCTGACACTAAAGACTACGGCGTTCTTACTATCATGATTCAGTATTATGCTGTGCCTGAATTAAAGTTTATAATTCCCAAAGGTGCGTTCAGGCCAGTGCCAAAGGTTGACTCTGCTGTCATTCATCTAAAAATCAGAAAAGCGCCTCTTGTCAGCGTTAAGGATGAGCAGTTTTTTTTCAGAGTTGTTAAAACCGCTTTTACACAGAGGAGAAAGACGCTTGCGAATGCGCTCAAATCGTTGTCAGAGGATATAAAGGACAAGATTGTCCATACAGGTATAGATCCTCAGAGAAGGCCCGGCACCTTGAGTATTGAGGAATTTGCAAGACTAGCGGATGAAATTCTTTTATAATATTACTTTACAATCCTACTAAGTTATCCTATAATAATGTAAGATAAAAACGGAGGTGTTTTATGAAAACATCAATAACAATCCCTGATGATGTTTATGAGAGGACCAAAAAACTGTCCGGCAATTTCAGCCTTGTAGTAACAAAGGCGCTGCAGGAATACATTAGGATACAGGCTGTTGAAAAGGCAAAGACAAGTTTCGGCAAATGGAAGGGTAGAGAGAAAGACAGCATCAGCATCGTTAATGAAATGAGATCGGACAGGGGCAGAAACTATGCAGAACGTTCTCGTTGACACGGATATAACCATTGATTATCTAAGGGGCATTCAATATGCAAATGCTTTTATGGACAGCCTATGGGAAACCAACACTGCCTATTTAAGCATCCTGTCTGTTTATGAGCTGTATGCAGGCATGAGAGACGATGAAAAAGAGGATACAGAGAACTTTATTAATGCCTGCAATATTGAGACAATTACGCTGGTTATAGCAAGTAAAGGTGGAGAACTCTACAGGCAAAACAGAACAAAGGGCGTTACCCTTACATCAATAGATTGCCTTGTGGCAGCAACAGCAATTGTAAACGGGCATAAGATAGCAACAAGAAATGTCAGTCATTATCCAGACAAGAAATTACTGAAGATTCCTTAAAGTGAACTAAAAAACCCTCCTTCAAAAAGGCTAAGGCTCCACCCTTTGAGAAAGTAAGATCTATCTGAATATCGAAAAGCGACAAAAGAACCGCTTAAAGGCCGAAATGGTCAATAAGGGATGGAAGGCATATTCGATTAATTTTTTTGCCTCAAAATTATAAGCATGAGATGATAGAATAAAGAAAATACTATGAAGACATTTGAGGTTATAGATATTTCAGGCGATGTGGGGATAAGGGTTTTTGGCAAAAGCCTTGAGGAATTATTTGTGAATGCAGCCGTTGGCATGTACAGTCTTATAACCGACCTTGAAGGCGTTAAGCCGGAAAAGAGCATCAGCATTTCCGTGGAGAGCAATTCTCTTGAAGGGCTTCTTGTTTCATGGCTGAATGAACTCATATTTCAGTTTGACGCATATAATTTTATCGGGAAGGGAATTGAAATCCAATCCCTAACTCCTAATCCCAAATCCCCATCGCTTAAGGCGATAATTTCAGGAGAGGAATTTGACACTGAAAGGCATGAGAGAAAGTTACTGATAAAGGCAGCGACATATCATAGACTGAAGGTAAAGAAGGCAGGGGATGTTTGGCAGGCAGATATTATTTTTGATATCTGATAGTTTCTCCCAGTAAAAAACATACTACGACATAACAAATTCCCCATGCTGTCTCCGTTTCCCTGCACTGATTATTTCAGGCATACACATAAAATCAATTTGACATTGGGTGACGTTTGTGTACATAATATAATACACAAATGGAGGACAAGGCTATGAAATTTTTGAGTGTTCGGGATTTAAGAGGCAAATCAGCGCAGATATGGAAAGAGCTTCCCGGGGAAAGGGAAATGGTTGTTACAAGCAATGGACGGCCCATAGCCATCCTTGCGGCAATAACCGAAAAAAACCTTGAGGAATCGCTTGCGGCATTTCGTCAGTCCCGCGCAGTTGAAGCGGTTGTCTCTCTTCAGCGCAGTTCAGTGGAGCGTGGAACCGACAAAATTTCGATGGATGAGATTAACGCCGAGATAAAAGCTGTTCGTAAAAAGCGTTCACGATGAACATTGTGCTTGACACCAATGTCCTTGTCGCCGGTCTTTTGTCGCCATACGGGGTTTGCGGAGAAATCGTCCGCATGGTTTCATCAGGCGAACTGACGCTTTGCTTTGATGCCCGTATTCTTTCGGAGTATAATGAAGTTATGCGCCGGCCTAAGTTTAAGTTTGAAGAAGAAAAGGTAGAGGCGCTTCTTGACTATATTGAGTATCGCGGACAGACAGCAGCGCCTTCTCCTTTAGTCAACTCGCTTCCTGATTCTGACGACGAACCATTCCTTGAAACAGCCATTGCAAGTAAAGCTGTATGTTTTGTCACAGGAAATCAAATTCATTTTCCTGCTGAACTATGCCATGGAATTAAGGTCTTTTCTCCAAAAGAGTTCTTGATGTTTTACAAAAAACAGAAAAGACGCAAGAAAGAATAATTTATAAAAGAACCTTCTTGTCCAGAGGATGCTGATTTTATGCTTCCAGAAAAACTTAAAAGGCTTGATGAAACAAGGATAGAAGTCCCTGCTGATTATAAACCCGGAATGAGGGTCAAGGGAATTATCTATGTTGATGAGGTTCTTGAGAAAGAGCTTGAGACAGGGGCTATAGATCAGGTTGCAAATGTTGCAACACTGCCGGGCATTGTAAATGCATCCATGGCAATGCCTGATATTCATTCGGGTTATGGGTTTGCAATAGGCGGAGTTGCCGCCTTTGATCTGGACGAAGGGATAGTCTCGCCGGGAGGCGTGGGCTATGACATAAATTGCGGTGTGCGTCTTTTGAGAACCAACCTGATGAAGAACGGTGTTACGCCAAAATTAAAAGACCTTGTCAGCGTTTTATACAATGAAATTCCTTCAGGAGTAGGTTCAAAAGGCAAGATACGGCTCACGCCTGACAGCGAAAGAAGATTGATGCTGAGCGGCGCGCGCTGGGCAGTGGAAGAAGGATACGGAGAAATGTCAGACCTGGAAAGGATTGAGTCAGGAGGATGCATTGACGGCGCAGACCCGGGCCTCATAAGCAAAAAGGCTTATGAAAGAGGAAGGGCGCAGCAAGGCACTTTGGGTTCAGGCAATCATTTCCTTGAGATACAGTATGTTGATGAGATATATGATGAAAAATCCGCAAATGCAATAGGCCTCTTTGAAGGACAGGTTACTGTGATGATACATACAGGCTCGCGCGGGTTCGGTCATCAGGTATGCACTGACTTCCTTGAAGTGATGGCGAGGGCTGTCAGCAAATACAAAATTGAACTTCCTGACAGGGAACTTGCCTGCGCTCCGTACAAAAGCCCTGAGGCTCAGGATTATCTTGCTGCTATGAGGGCTGCCGCGAATTATGCCTGGGCCAACAGGCAATGCATAATGCACTGGACAAGAGAGGCATTTATGAATTTTTTCAAGACCACGCTGAGGGAACTTGGAATGAGCCTGGTATATGATGTTGCGCATAACATTGCTAAGGTTGAAGAACATACTGTGAATGGCAGAAAGAAAAAACTGGTTGTCCACAGAAAAGGAGCAACACGGGCCTTTCCTCCGGGACATCCGGACTTGCCTGATGCATATAAACAAACAGGCCAGCCTGTTTTGATACCGGGTGATATGGGAAGGGCGTCGTTTGTGCTTATAGGCACGGAAAAGGCGATGAGCGAAACATTTGGCTCTACATGCCACGGAGCGGGTAGGGTGATGTCAAGGCATCAGGCAATAAGAAAGGCAAAGGGACGCGCTATCTGGCGGGAGCTGGAAGACAGGGGCATTATAGTGCGCTCTGCTGGGAGGGAGACGCTTGCGGAGGAAATGTCAGAGGCGTACAAGGATGTCTCAGATGTTGTTGATGTAGTGCATAAGGCCGGGATATCAAAAAAAGTTGCGAGGCTTAGGCCCATGGGAGTGATTAAAGGGTAAGTTATTTAGGCTGTCCCGAACCACTTCTCGCTTTCTGCAGAGAATTTTTGACAAAAGCCAGTCCTGCTTTTGTTTGTTGATAGTGCGGCATTCTCCCCTATAAATATTGATAATCTGTTATAATTCTGCAATGGAAAAGACCCTCTCTATTATCCCTCTCGGCGGAGTTGAGGAGATAGGCCTCAACATGACCGTAATGGGATACGGAGACGACCTGATTATCATAGACGCTGGTTTGATGTTTCCCGAAGAAGACATGCTCGGCGTTGATTTTGTCATACCCGACTTTTCTTACCTCATAGAAAACAAGGACAAGATACGAGGCGTTGTGCTTACCCACGGGCATGAGGACCATACAGGCGCGCTGCCTTTTCTATTAAAAGAGATTGATGTTCCGATCTACGGCACTCCTCTTACACTCGGTCTTGTTAAAGAAAAGCTGAAAGAACATTCTCTTGAAAATGCTACGCTCATCTCTGTCAAGCCGAGGGACGTGGTAAACCTCGGAGTGTTTTCAATTGAGTTTGTGCGCGTGACTCACAGCATCGTTGACGGTGTAGGATTGGGAATAGACACGCCATTGGGAAAGGTCGTGCATACGGGAGATTTCAAACTGGACCCAACGCCTGTTGACGGGCAGTTAATGGATTTTCATAAATTCTCCGAATACGGGGAGAAGGGCGCTCTCCTGATGCTTTCTGACAGCACGAATGCTGAAAAAGGCGGATTTACATTTTCCGAAAAGGAAGTAAGCCGCGCATTTGAGGACATCTTCTCAGTGTCTCGGGGAAGAATAATCATTGCGACTTTTGCATCAAACATACACAGGATTCAGCAGGCGATTGACGTTGCCGTTAAGTTCGGAAGAAAAGTAATCCTTTGCGGCAAGAGCATTGTCTCCAATGCGCAGATTGCCCTGGACCTCGGCTATCTCAGGATACCGAGAGAGACATGGCTTAAACTTGAGGACTTAAAAAAGCTTGAAGATAAAGAGGTGGTGATTATAACAACAGGCAGTCAGGGCGAGCCCATGAGCGTGCTCTCAAGGATAGCTACTGATGAGCATAAGAATATAAAAGCCAAGCACGGAGATACAGTAATACTTTCAGCAAAGATGATTCCCGGGAATGAGCGCTCCATAGGAAGGATTATAAACCATCTCTTCAAGAGAGGCGCAAACGTCATATATGAAAAGGTTTCAGAGATACATGTCTCAGGCCATGCGTCAAAGGAAGAACTCAAGCTTATGCTAAATCTGGTGAAACCAAAATACTTCATACCCGTTCACGGCGAGTACAGGCATCTGGTATATCATTCAAATCTGGCGGAGAAGGTGGGCATTCCTAAAGAAAATATATTTATTCTTGAAAACGGCGAGATGCTTGAGATTGCAGATACAGGAGCTGCCAAAAACGGCAGGGTGAATTCCGGAAGGATATTCATTGACGGAAAGGGAGTCGGAGATGTTGAGGACATGGTGCTTCGCGACAGGAGAAGGCTTGGATATGACGGTATTGTGCTTGTGATGATCGCCGTTGAAAAACTTACAGGCAAGCTTGTCTCAGGCCCTGATATAATCACAAGAGGCTTTGTCTTTGAAGATACGGTTCCCGACCTCATTAATAATATCGGCAGCCTTGTGTCAGAGACGCTGAAGGTGTTGGACAAGGAGATAATGCTGGATCCGTCTCTGGTTAAGGCCAAGATACGAAGCGTGTTGAAGAAGTATCTCAGAAATACTATGGAAAAAAGCCCCATGATAGTTCCGATAATATTTGAGATATAAAAAGATTTGGAGGAGGAATATTATGCGCAGGAAAATAATTCTTTTTGTTGTTTTAACCCTTGCAATGTCCTCAAACAGCATTACATTAGGCGCTGATAAAGAGGCATCGCAAACTCTTATCATCAGAGAAATGGCGGCCCTTGATAAAGCCTTTAAAACAACAATTGATGCTGTTGTCTTAAACCGGCTTGATAAAATTGCTCCTGCATTTGAGGAGGTGCATAAGGTAAGGGAGGAAGTTGAAAAAACCTTAAAAGAAGGCAAAAAAATAGCCCTTCCCAAAAATCAGGAACGCTTCAAGCTTTTCGTCAGTTTAGATAACAGGTTTCATAAAGAGGTGGAGATACTCATAGAATCAGCAAAGAAAAATCATACAGGCAGAGTCCAGAAACAGACTAACAGGCTTCTCGGCTTATGCGTGAGATGCCATGTGATGTTCAGAAAATAAGCAGCTGCTAATGGATTTGATACTTCTCTTAAAAGGGCTCTTTCTGGGGATTGTGGAGGGTATAACCGAATTCATCCCCGTCTCGTCCACAGGACATTTAATCCTTGCCGGCGACCTTCTTGGTTTTAGCGATGAAAAGGCAAAGGTCTTTGATGTATTCATTCAGCTGGGCGCAATCCTGTCTGTTGTATGGCTTTACCGGGAAAAGTTCTTCGGCGTTCTGAAGGGGCTTCCGCTTAGTAAAGAGGCCCGCTCTCTTGTAATCAAACTTATAATAGCGTTTCTTCCGGCTGCGTTCATCGGCCTGCTTACGCATAAAGCCATAAAGGTTTATCTCTTTAATCCAATAACTGTTGCGGCAGCGCTTGTTGCCGGAGGGTTTGCAATCCTGTTGATAGAGAAGTTGGACCACCGGTCGCATGTGAAGGATGTTGATAACATTACCATGAAACAGGCCATAGCAGTAGGGCTCGCTCAATGTTTGTCGCTTTTCCCCGGAGTTTCTCGTTCCGGGGCAACGATCATGGGAGGGCTGCTCGCAGGATTTGACAGGAAGGTTTCAGTAGAGTTCTCTTTTTTTCTCGCTATACCGACTATGTTTGCGGCAACAGGGTATGATTTGCTTTCAAATCTGAATGCGCTCTCGCTTTCGGATATCCCGCTCTTTAGCATTGGATTCATTACATCGTTTTTTTCCGCTCTGATTGTCATCAAGTCGTTTCTCAGGTATGTCTCGCGGCATGATTTTTCGGGATTTGCGTATTACAGGATAGGGTTCGGGTTGCTTGTTCTTGCCTTTTACTGGCACAGGGGGTGGAAGTTCTGACATGGCTGTTCCTTTGTTTTTTCAGGACACACTTTGGATTTTTTTGTGTATTATAGATTCATGCCTGCAGTTATAATCATTGGAGGGATATGGCTGAAAGGATAAGGAGAGTTAAAGACGAAGTCCTTGGTATCGTCTCAATCTTGGGCGGTATTTACATCGGACTGAGCCTTGTGACCCACAAGAAATGGGACCCTTCCCTTTTTACATCTACCCAGTCTTCTTCAAAGAACTACGGCGGCATAGTCGGAGCTTATTTATCCGATGCCCTGCTGATGGTTATTGGAGTATCAGCCTTTGCGATACCGCTGTTCATACTTGTATACGGCGTTAAGAGGCTGCTAAGAAAAGAAGGCCACAGGATACATTTGGCAGGAGCCCTGCTTTTTATCCTGTCTTCCTCCATACTTTTGTCACTGATGTCGGCTACGTTTAATCTTAAGGTTGAGAATAATCCCGGAGGCATCGCAGGACTGTTCATCTCGGATTTCACGAGAAATCTTTTATCCATACCCGGAGCGTATATTTTTTCGCTGGCAATATTTCTTTCTTCCATTGTGCTTTTGAGCCCGGTATCATTGGTATCGCTTGTATTGAAAGGCAAAAAGAATGAGGCAATTGAAGAGGAACAGATATCTGAGCCGCTGATTGAAGAGAACATTATTCAAGGCGCGGAATTTTTTGAACCTTCATTGGACCCGAGCAGCCCGGCCCGGTATGAACAGGAGGCGAAACCTGTAAATACAAGGCCGCGCAGGACAGGAGACTATACTCTGCCTTCTTTAGAGTTGCTAAATGTGTACGACTCAGGGATAAGGCCCACAAAGGATGAACTTCTGGCAAGCTCTTCGCTGCTTGTGCAAAAACTTGCAGATTTTGATGTAGATGGAAAGATAACGCAGGTGCAGGCAGGGCCTATCGTGACAATGTATGAGTTTGAGCCTGCGCCCGGAGTGAAAATAAACAGGGTAGTTTCATTGTCAGACGACCTTGCGCTTGCGCTCAAGGCTCAGGGAATAAGGGTGTCTCCTATTTCCGGCAAGTCAGCCTTAGGCATTGAAGTACCGAACAGGCTGCGCGAAACAGTGTCTCTGAGAGAAATTGTGTCTGCCGACAGTTTTATGAAAAATCATTCAAAATTAACTCTGGCATTGGGGAAAGACATATTCGGCAATCCGGTTGTTTCTGACCTTGCTAAGATGCCGCACCTTCTTGTCGCAGGAGCCACGGGCTCAGGCAAGAGCGTATCAATAAACTCTATGGTGATGAGCATTCTTTATAAGGCTTCTCCGAAAGAGGTTAAGATGCTGATGATAGACCCGAAACTTCTTGAGCTTTCCGCCTATGAAGGAATCCCGCATCTTATCTCGCCTGTGATAACAAATCCGAAAGAAGCGGCAGAGGCGCTGCGCAAAATGGTTTTTGAAATGGAGCATAGATACAGGCTGCTTGCCCAGAAAGGCGCTAAGAACATAGAGAACTACAACAAAACTGTTTCAGATGAGGAGCGGCTGCCTTATATCGTTATTTTTATAGATGAACTTGCAGACCTGATGTTCGCCTCAGCGAATGAAGTTGAAGATGCCATAGCAAGGCTTGCGCAGATGGCGCGCGCCTCAGGCATACATCTGGTTCTTGCAACGCAGAGGCCGTCAGTTGATGTTATTACCGGCGTGATTAAGGCTAATTTCCCGGCAAGGATATCATTCCAGGTTACCACGAGAATAGATTCACGGACGATACTGGATGCGCAGGGCGCTGAACAGCTTCTCGGAAAGGGCGACATGCTTTTCATGGTTCCGGGGATAAAAATAATACGCATACACGGCGCGCTCATCACTGAAGATGAGATAAAGACAGTTACGGATTTTATCAGGGCGCAGGGAGTGCCTGATTATTCCATATTTGAAAATATACAGATAGAAGAGCAGGCGGATAACGAACTCTCTCCTGAGAGAGATGAGATGTATCATAAGGCAGTGGAACATGCCGAGTCTGTGGGCGAGGTGTCCATATCGTCAATACAAAGGCGGTTTAAGATAGGTTATAACAGGGCTGCGAGCATCATGGAGCTGATGGAAGAAGACGGGCTGGTGGGCCCCCAAAAAGGCGCCGGCAAACCGAGGGATTTCCTGAGGAGAAGAAGGTGATTAAAACAAAGTTTGAAGTTAAAAGTTTGAAGTTAAAAGTTAACAGAAGAATTTTATTCTTTGTTATCCTGCCACTTTTAATTTTCAATTTTCAACTTTCAACTTCCTTTGCCGCAGAGGATGAGGTTGCAAGGATTCAGGAGGCTTACAAGAATATAAGCGATATGAAAGCAGGTTTTGTCCAGAAGAATTATATGAAAGATCTCGGCAGGACAGATACATACAAAGGCGTTCTTTTTATAAAGAGGCCCTCAAAAATGAGATGGGAATATAAGGGGAATAAACCGCAGGAGATTATAATAAACAACGATAAAATCCTGATATATAAAAAGGCGGAGAAACAGGCGTTCAAAAGCGCCTTCAGCAGGCAGACCTACGGACAGGCGCCTGTTGCGCTCTTGAGCGGTTTCGGAAACGTAAGGGAGGAATTCAATATAACCGCAAAAAATAACAGGCTTGTCCTGACTCCCAAAAGTCCCATGGGCAGCATCATCTCCGTAGAGATAGAAACGTCCGATAATGACTTTCCCATAAAATCCTTTATAATAAATGACGTGCGTTCAAACAGGATTGAGATACAGCTTAAAGATATTGAGATAAACACAGGCGTTAAGGATGCTGTCTTTGATTTTTCTTTGCCTGAAGGAGTAAACGTCTATGAGCATAATTTTTAAGGCTCTCAAAAAAGCTGAAGAAGAGACAAGGGGTGACAGCAGCCCCGTCAAAAAAGCCCAGGCTTATCACTTCGGAAGCAAGAAATTACTAATCATAATTATCACGGGCGTTGCCGTGCTTGCGTTGTCGTCTTTTGCGGGCATTTATCTGGCTAAAAATAAAACACTCCCGAAACTTTTTGCAAAGTTTTCAAAAAAAGCTCCGGATGCAATGCCAAGGCCTGCGCCTGTTGCGCCTCAGCCATCGGTTGTCACCCCTCAGCCGTCAGTTGTCAGCCCGCAACCTCCCAAAACTGCTGATGCCCCTGATGCAGCAAAGTTTCATGAAGATGCGGTAAAGCAAATCAAGGATAAAAAATATTCTGAGGCTGAAGGCATTCTCAGAAAGGCTATTCTTGCAAAATCTGATGATGCAGTAATGCATAACAGCCTTGGGATTGCGTTAAAAAATCTTGGCAAATATAGAGATGCGGTCACGGCTTATGAAAAGGCTCTTAAGCTTAAGCCTGATTATTACGAGGCCATGAACAATCTGGCTGTGACTCAGGAAATGCTTGGAGATAAAAAGAAGGCAAAGGTTTTTTACAAAAAGGCGCTGTCTCTGAAGCCCTCTTATGCTGAAGCTCATTTAAATTATGCCCTGCTGCTTGAGGCTGAAGGCGATAGCCTGACAGCAGAAAGCCACTATCAGCAATTTCTTGCTCTTTCATCTGACGAAGCCCTGAAGAACAAAGTTAAAGAACGGCTTAAGGGGATTAAGAAGTAAGCCGCAGCCTTCTTGCAAATTTAAGATACTGCGGCTTTTCAGTTATTTTTTTTTGCTTGTAAGAACATCATCAACCCAGCTTAGCGCAGCAGATACAGTCGGAAACCCTATGGTGCTTGTAAGCAGAAGAACTGCATGGTATATTTCTGCTGGTTTTGCCCCTGCCTGAAGCGCCCTTCTCGTATGCGAATGAACAGCGCCCTCTGACCTTATCGCAGCCGCAGCCGCAAGCTGAATAAGGTGAGAAGTTTTATTTTTTATAGGGCCTGATGTTTTTGCGGCCTTTCCAAGACTGTCAACAGCCTTGAAGTATTTTTTAAATCTTTTCCTGATGCTGATGTATTGCCCCGGAAGTTTAGCCATAATCTCCTCCTTCAAAAAAGAAATAGTCCTCTGTGTTCTCAAGAATGACAGAGGCAGGTTTTTATTATATTTCCACCTTCATCCCTGCTGCCATTTTTGCGGCAAGAACAGTGTTATACATAAGCATTGCAATTGTCATGGGCCCTGCGCCGCCGGGAACAGGGGTTATATAAGCCGCCCTTTCCTTTGCGGGTTCAAAATCAACATCTCCCACAATCTTCCCTTCCGGCGTCACATTTATGCCGATGTCTATAACTGCAGCGCCTTCTTTTACCATGTCGCCTGTGATGGTTTTTGCCTTGCCTACTGCAGCGCAGAGTATGTCGGCCCTGAGGCATTCTTCCTTAAGATTAGGCGTTCTGCTGTGGCAGATGGTGACTGTCGCATGTTTTCTGAGCAATAGCAGAGCAAGGGGTTTTCCGACGATTACGCTTCTGCCTACGATGACCGCATGTTTTCCCTTTGGGTCAATGCCGTATGCCTCGAGCATTTTCATTGCTCCGTGAGGAGTGCACGCAACAAAGCCCGGCTCGTCAAGCACAAGTTTCCCGAGCGCATCAGGCCCGAATCCGTCAACATCTTTTGCCGGAGATATCCTGTTCATTATCTCTTTTTCATCAAGCCCTTTTGGCAAAGGAAGCTGGACGAGAATCCCGTTTACCTTTGGGTCTTTATTAAGCTGGTCAATGAGTTTTATAAGGTCTGCCTGTGTTGTTGTCGCGGGTATTTTGTGGGCAAAACTTGCTACGCCAATTTCAGCGCAGGCCTTTTCTTTTGCTGCAACATATTTTTGGGAAGCAGGATTTTCTCCAACAAGCACAACTGCAAGGCCCGGATGAATGCTCTTAGATTTAAGCTCCTCAATTTCTGTCTTTAATTTTGCCCTTATGTCTGCCGCCACTTTTTTGCCGTCAATCAATTCTGCTGCCATAGTTCCTCCCATTTTTAGGGTTTGGGTATCAGGGGTTAGGGATTAGTAATTTTTTTAACCAATCCCCAGCCCCCAACGCCTAATCCCTTTTTTTTATCAGTTCCAGCAACTCTTCCCGAGTTGATTCCTTTGTCCTGAATATCCCCCTCACTGCTGACGTTACTGTTCTTGCGCCTGGTTTTTTCAGTCCGCGCATGCTCAGGCACAGATGCTCCGCGTCAATTATCACCATTGCGCCTTTTGGTTTGAGTTTTTCCATGAGCAGGTCTGCAAGCTGTGCGGTGAGGCGCTCCTGCACCTGAGGTTTTTTTGCAAGGACTTCAACTGCCCTGGCAAGCTCGCCGATGCCTGCTATCTTGCCGGCGCTCGGTATGTATGCAACATGAGCCTGGCCTATGAACGGCAGGAGATGATGTTCACACACGGAATAGAAAGGAATATCTTTTAAAAGAACCATTTCATCGTGGCTTTCTCCTGCAATATGCTTAAGTATTTCCTCTGTGGGAGTTTCAAGCCCCGAGAATATTTCCTCATACATCTTGGCGACGCGCGACGGGGTGTCTTTGAGCCCTGCCCTTTCAGGGTCCTCACCGATGCCTTCAAGTATGAGCCTTACGCCCTTTTCTATTTTCTTGATGTCCAAATTGAGAGCCCTCTTATCTTAATAATCAGACAATGCAGAGGGTTAAAGTTTAACATTTATGAATATTTGGTGTCAAAGACGCAAATGACGCAAATAAGGTAAAATACCTCAGATGAAAATAAGGTTTTATACAATACACAAGGAGATGCTCAGGGAGCTTATCCTTACATTCCTCTTAAGCCTCGTCGCTCTTAATTTTATTCTTATAATGGAGAAGATACTCAGGCTGAGCAGGCTGCTTTCTGTTGTCGGCGCGTCTCTATGGGATATGTTAAAGATAATACTTTATCTCCAGCCTCCGATGCTGATTCTTACATTGCCGATGTCCCTTTTAATGTCAACTCTCCTTACCTATGGCAGATTAAATACGGATAACGAGATAGTGATACTCAGGGCAAGCGGAATGACATTTAAGGGAATAGCTGCGCCGGTGATTGTTCTCGGGATAAGCTGTTTTCTCACGGGAATGCTTGTGAGTTTTTATCTCGGCCCTGTAAGCATGATAAAGCTGAGAGAGACTATTTCAAATGTCATAACGACAAGGGCTCCTGCTGCCATAGAAGAGGGAGTATTTACCACGCTGTTTAAGGATATTGTGCTTTTTGTAAGGGAAAAACCTGAGGCAGACAGGATGCGGGAAATCTTCATATATGATGAGAGAAATAAAAAAGAGCCCAAAGTCGTAACTGCAAAAGAAGGCAGGATTTCCGCTGTGGACGGCATTGATATAGCATTCTATTTAAAAGACGGACATATGCAGATAGCAAGAGGAACCAGTTCAACCGAATTTTTCTTTGCCGGGTATCATCTGTCATTAAACCTTAACACTGATCAGCCTGCCAGGAAGAACAGTGAGCTAACGCCATTTGAACTTTTGCGCGAGACTAAAAATCTTTCGCAGCAGCAGGCGGCGCCTTTTTTCCTTGAACTGCACCGCAGGCTTTCTCTGCCTTCTGTATGCCTGATACTCATGCTGCTGGGACCGCCCCTGTCGCTCTTTGCAGGCAAGTCAGGCAGGCTTGGCGGCCTTACCCTCGGGCTGCTGATATTTGCTGTTTTTTATATCTTGCTCATATACGGAGAGAACCTTGCAAGGTCAGGGAAGATACCTCATTATATCGGAGCTTGGAGCCCGACAGTTATCCTTGGCTTTTTCTCAGCAGTTGTTTTTAAAATGGAGGATAACAGGTAGCGATGCTGATAATACAGCGGCATTATCTCAAAGAGTTTTTTAAAGTTTTAACTTTAATCGCAGCCGGGCTGGCCCTCATATTCAGCCTTCTTGATCTGATTGATAAAATAGACGATTTTCTTCCGTATAAGCCGTCCATAGGGAGCCTGATGCTTTATGCCGTTTTTAATTTTCCTCGTTACCTTCTCTATCTTTTCCCGATGGCCATTCTGCTTTGCAGTTTGTTTGTTATCAGTCAGGCAAAAAGGAGAGAGGAGATAACATCAATTAAGGCAGCAGGCGGCCGTCTGAGGACTTTATTTATGCCCTTTATTGCAGGCGGCGTAGTATTAAGCCTCTTTGGTTTCATCCTCGGAGAGATGATAGTGCCTGAATTTTCAAAGAGGGCCTTTGAGCTTAAAAGTTCAATCATGAAAAAAGGCAAAAAGGGCAAAAACGTTTCATTCAAAGAGGGCACGATGTGGCTCAGGGCAGCAGATGGTTCTATAGTGAAGATAGGGCTGTATCTGCCTGAAGAAAGGATTTCCAGAAACATCAGCATATTCAAAGTCGGCGCCGAGCGCCTGACAGGAAGGATAGAGGCTGAAGAAGCGAAATGGGTTGATGTCAATCCGCCTCAAGCGGAGGGACTGCCCGACAAAGGGGAGGCCGGGGGAAAATGGGTGCTTGAGAACGTGACAGTGTATGACATGGAACAGAGCTCAATAAAAAATTATAAATCGCTTGATTATCCTTTCATAGGCCCGCCTTCTGTGTTTGCCGAAGAGATACGGAAGCCGGAAGATATGGGCATAAGAGAGCTCTTAAGGTATACAAAGAGGCTTGAGGAAGCAGGATTCAAGAACCTGAAACTTCTGGTAGATTTGAATTCTAAAATCACCTATCCTGTCGTTAATTTTTTTATGGTTCTTCTTGGAATCTCTCTGCCGATGATTGGCAGGGCAGGAGGGGGGCTTGCCACTACGGCGATTGGCATTTTCATAAGCCTTCTTTACTGGTTCAGCCATGCAATGTCCCTTTCAATGGGATATGCAGGAATAGTTCCGCCTGTTATCGCCGCATGGTTTATCCCCATTGCATTTGCAGTTATAGCAGTTAAATTTTTCAGGAAGATTCACGAATAAGAGAGGCAGCGGCTTAAAAACCTGACACTTTTGAATTGGCGGCACAGCGGCATCGTTCCTCTTGAAAAAAAATAGCTTTTATGTTAACCTTTCACCTCGTAATACCCGTCAGAAAAATATTCTTTCTAACGGGGTAAAAACACACGCCATCAACTTTCTCCTATGTGGTCCCATACGGGTATAGGGGAAAAGGCGGAGGAAAAACCAGAGGAGGATAAAAATGGTTGCAACAATGAAAGAACTTCTTGAAGCCGGTGTCCATTTCGGGCATCAGGTGAAGCGCTGGAACCCCAAGATGAAAAAATATATCTTCGGGGAGAGGAACGGCATCTATATCATTGACCTTCAGAAAACGATGAAGGGGCTTGAGGATGCGTATAATTTTGTTAAAAAGGTTGCTGCAGGCAACGGAACTGTTCTTTTCATCGGCACAAAAAAGCAGGCTCAGGACGCCGTATACGAAGAGGCAAAGAGGGCAGGGGTTTTCTTCATAAATCAGCGGTGGCTCGGCGGTATGCTCACTAACTTTTTAACAATAAAAAAGAGCATAGAGAGGCTCAAGCAGATAGAGACCATGAAGACAGACGGCACATATGAGCTTCTTCCCAAGAAAGAGGTTGCTGAACTTGAAAAGGAGCGGGGCAAGCTTGAAAAAAACCTTAGCGGCATAAAAGAGATGACGAGCATTCCTTCCGCCGTATTTGTCATAGACCCCAAAAAAGAGCGCATTGCCGTGGCAGAGGCAAGAAAGCTCTCCATTCCGGTAGTCGGCGTTGTTGATACAAACTGCGACCCTGATGAAATTGACCATGTTATTCCAGGCAACGACGATGCTATCAGGGCCATAAAACTTCTGGCTGCAAAGATGGCAGATGCAGTGCTTGAAGGCAGGGCGACCTTGTCAAAGAGCAGGGCTGAAGAAACAGAGAAAGCTGCGGCAGAGGAAAAAGTCCGTCAGGAGGAGAAGGCTGAATCAGAGGTTAAGGAGATAAAAGGATGACGACTATTTCAGCTGACAGGGTAAAAGACCTCAGAGAGAAAACCGGCGCCGGCATGATGGAGTGCAAAAAAGCGCTTACTGAAAGCAATGGCGATTTTGAGAAGGCGATAGATTGTCTCAGGCAGAAAGGCCTTGCTTCAGCAGCTAAAAAAGCCAGCCGGAGCGCGTCAGAAGGGCTTGTGAGCTCATATATACATATGGATAAAATAGGAGTGCTTCTTGAGGTAAACTGTGAGACGGATTTTGTTGCAAAAACTGATGATTTCAAGGGGCTTGTTAAAGATGTAGCCCTGCATATTGCTGCTGCAAATCCTTCTTACCTTTCACGCGAAGATGTGCCGCAGGATGTAATAGAAAGAGAAAAGGATATATACAAGGCACAGGTGGCAAACAAGCCTCCTCAGGTTGTGGAGAAGATAGTTGAAGGCAAGCTTGAGAAGTTTTTCGGGGATATGTGCCTTCTTGAACAGGCCTTTGTAAAAGACCCTGAACAAAAAGTAAAGATAAAAGACATTGTTACTGAGAAGATAGCAAAACTCGGAGAAAACATTGTCATAAGGCGGTTTGCCAGATTCCAGCTTGGTGAAAAGCAATAGACGAAAATGAAGTCTTCGTTGAAGTATAAAAGGATACTTCTGAAACTCAGCGGTGAAGCCTTGATGGGAACCAAAGGCTTTGGCATAGATTCGGATACTGTTGATTTTATAGCCAGAGAAATCAAGAAGGTCGTGACCATGGGCGCTGAGATTGCTGTAGTGATAGGCGGCGGCAATATATTCAGGGGCGTGGAAGCAAGCGTGAAAGGCATGGAGCGCGCATCAGCGGATTATATGGGAATGCTCGCAACTGTTATAAATGCCCTGGCCCTGCAGAATGCGCTTGAAAAAAACAATGTGCCCACAAGGGTGCAGTCAGCCATTGACATGAGGGAACTTGCAGAGCCTTATATAAGGCGGAAGGCAATGCGTCATCTTGAAAAAGACCGCGTTGTAATATTTGCGGCAGGCACAGGCAATCCATATTTTACGACCGATACCGCTGCTGCTTTAAGGGCCATGGAAATAGGCGCCGATGTAATAATCAAAGCGACAAAGGTTGACGGGGTATATTCTGCCGACCCGGTAAAAAACTCCAACGCCAAAAAATACGACACTATAAGTTATATGGATGTTCTTAAAAAAGGGCTCAGCGTGATGGATTCAACTGCCATCTCTTTGTGTATGGACAATAACCTCCCGATTGTGGTATTTAACCTTAGAGGAAAAGACAATATAAAAAATGTTGCCAGAGGCAAAAAGATAGGCACCATCGTAGGAGGAGATGATGGAGAAAGAGCTAAAAAGAAAAGCCGTTGAGAGAATGGACCACTCCATAGAAGCGCTCAAGAAGGAATTTGCTTCCGTGAGAACAGGCAGGGCGTCTCTTGCGCTCCTTGACGGCATAAAGGTTGATTATTACGGAACGCCGACTCCGCTTCAGCAGGTAGCGTCATTAAGTGTGCCGGAAAGTAGGCAGATAGCAATCCAGCCGTGGGATCCTAAAACAATCTCCGAGATAGAAAAGGCTATAATGAAATCAGACCTTGGGCTGACGCCTACAAACGACGGAAAGGTCATAAGAATCAATATGCCGTCGCTTACTGAAGAACGCAGAAAGCAACTTGTTAAGGTTGTTAAGAAAAATGCTGAAGACGCAAAAGTTGCCGTGAGAAATATACGAAGAGACGTTAACGATGAAATAAAAAAACTTGAAAAAGAAAAGCACCTGAGCGAGGATGACACAAAGAAGTCACTTGATGAAATTCAGAAATTCACGGATTCTTATGTTAAAAAAATAGATGAGATACTGGTGCATAAAGAAAAGGAAATAATGGAGGTCTAAGATGGCTGTAAATAGCAATTTCATGGTCAAGGCAACGGATGCGAAATTGCCGGATATTCAAAAGGCTCTTCAGCAGGCAGGGATAAACGTAAGGAGCATCATTGAGGTTTTCAAGGAAGAAGGCAAGGCAGAAACAGATGGGAAGCCGGAAGAGGTGAAATAATGGCTGCAAAAAAACTTTCAAAGAATAAAACGAAAAAGAATGTTAAAAAGGCAAAGAAACAGCAGAAGAAGATTTTAAAGCCTAAACAGAAAAAAACCGCAAAGAAAAAAACCGCAAAGAAAAAAATCTCCCAACCTTCTGCTAAAAGCAAAAAGCTCCGGGCAGCTCGGGGCGCGGCATCAAAGAAG
>QZJQ01000004.1 GCA_003599795.1 Nitrospiraceae bacterium | reverse complement strand
TGCGGGCACAATTCAGAAGGGACAGGAGATAGACAGAAAGTGGCTTTCAAAAGCGATAAAGACGCTTCAGGAGCGTGCAAAAACACTTGTTGAACTTGCAAATTCCCTCAGATATTACATAGCAGAGGATATTCAATATGATGAAAAGGCAAAGGCAAAGTTCCTGAATGAAAAGAGCCTTCCCTATCTACAGGAATTAACAGACGCCATTGAGCCGGGTGATTTTTCTACTTTTGAAGTTGAGGCTATATTCAAGGCAATTGTTGAAAAGCATGGAATAAAACTCGGTGCCGTTGCCCAAGCCGCTCGCACTGCAACAACTGGCATGTCAGAGAGCCCGGGTATATACGAAGTTTTTGAAGTACTCGGAAAACAAAAAACTCTGAGAAGATTGTATAAAGCAATAAAAACAATAAAGGGCGAAAATTGATATGAGCTCTGACAAACCAACTGACTTTATTCGCGAGATAATCACCGAAGACCTGAAAGCAGGGAAATACGACAGCCGTGTTCATACGCGCTTTCCTCCGGAACCTAACGGTTATCTTCACATAGGCCATGCAAAATCAATCTACCTCAATTTCGGAGTAGCAGAGGAATTCAACGGCCTCTGCAACCTGCGTTTTGACGACACCAATCCTGCAAAAGAAGAAGTTGAATATGTTGAATCAATAAAAGAGGATGTTAAATGGCTCGGATTTGACTGGCAGGACAGGGAATATTACGCATCAGACTATTTTGAAAAAATGTATGAATATGCAGTGGAGTTAATAAAAAAAGGCAAGGCTTATGTCTGTGATTTGAACGCTGACGAAATAAGAGAATACCGCGGAACCCTTACAGAATCCGGCAAAGAAAGTCCGTATCGCAACCGCACAGTTGAGGAAAATATTGAACTCTTTGAGAAGATGCGCAAAGGTGGACTTCCTGACGGCTCGCGTACTCTCAGGGCAAAGATAGACATGAAATCCGGAAATATTAACATGCGCGACCCTGTAATGTTCAGGATACTCCGCGCAGAGCATCACAGAACAGGGAATAAATGGTGCATATATCCGATGTACGATTATGCTCACTGTGTTTCGGATTCAATTGAAGGCATAACACATTCCATCTGCACTCTGGAATTTGAAGACCATAGACCCTTGTATGACTGGTTCCTTGACAATCTCGGCGTTTATCATCCGCAGCAGATAGAATTCGCAAGGCTTAATCTCAGCTATACAGTTTTGAGCAAGAGAAAACTTATCCAGCTTGTTCAAGAAGGCCATGTCAGAGGCTGGGATGATCCGAGGATGCCGACCATATCCGGAATCAGAAAGCGCGGATATACGCCTGAGGCAATAAGGAATTTCTGCGAGCGCATAGGGGTTGCCAAGAGGGACAGCCTTGTTGATATGGCCTTGCTTGAATACTGCATCAGAGAAGACTTAAACAAAAGTGCGCAGAGGGTTATGGCTGTTCTCAAGCCGCTGAAGGTAGTGATAACTAATTATCCTGAGAACCAGACTGAAGAACTGGAAGCGATAAATAATCCTGAGGATGAAAGCATGGGCAAAAGAAAGGTTCCTTTCTCGCGCATTCTTTATATTGAAAGAGACGATTTCCGTGAAGACCCTCCGAAAGAATTTTTCCGCCTTGCACCGGGCAGAGAAGTGAGATTGAGATACGCTTATTACATAAAGTGCGTTGACGTGATTAAGGATAAAAATACCGGAGAGATAACAGAGCTTCACTGCACTTATGACCCTGCTACAAGGGGCGGCGATTCCCCTGACAAAAGAAAAGTGAAGGCAACATTACACTGGGTCTCTGCTTCCCATGCGCTTGAGGCAGAGGCGCGGCTTTATGACTATCTCTTTACAAAACATGTTCCCGGCGAGGAAAGCGGTGACTTTAAGACAGACCTTAATCCGAAATCTCTTGAAGTGCTGAAACAATGTTTTGTAGAGCCATTCATTGCCGATGCAAAAGCTGGCGACAGGTTTCAGTTTGAGAGGCAGGGATATTTTTGCGTTGACCGTGATTCAACAAAAGAAAAACCCGTATTCAACAGGACAGTCACCCTGCGCGATACCTGGGCTAAAATAGAAAAATCTCAGAAGAAAAGTTAAGCATACACGAATGAATGAGCGAAGAGATGGTCCCCTACTGAAATAACATCAACTTATTGCTGTTTTAACCTTTCGGAAGTCTCAGTCTAAAAGTGCTGCCCGAGCCTGTGCTGTCAACACGGATTGTGCCGCCGTGAGACGTAATTATCTTATGCACTATTGCAAGCCCGAGTCCAGTGCCCTTCTCCTTCGTTGTATAGAACGGCAGAAAAATCTTGTCTTTAATGCCCTCGGAAATTCCATGCCCTGTATCGGAAACCGTAATTTCCGCATAGCTGCCGCCATCCGCAAATCCGAAACTCAGCTTTCCGCCGTCCTTCATAGCATCAACTGCATTTTGAATAAGGTTAGTGAATGCCTGTCTCAGAAGTATCTCATCACCTGATATGAAAACAGACTTGTCAATATCCTGAAGAACCTCAACCCGTCCGCTAATGCCCGTAATGCTTGACACGCAACTGTTTATGATTTCACTGAGATTGATTTTTGAAAGAATTAATTCAACCGGCCTTGCAAATGACAAAAAATCAGAGATAATCCTGTCCATAACCTCAATCTCATTTGAGATTGCCTCAACCGTCGGTATCAGCGCAGCATCAGCTTTTCTGGAGAGCAGTTTTGTATAGCCTGCAATCACACCAAGGGGGTTCCTGAGTTCATGAGCAATGCCGGCTGACATCTCTCCGAGGCTTGACAGCCTTTTCCTAAGTTCAGCCTGAGACTCAAGAGCCTTAAGCTCAGTAAGGTCTGTAAAGACAAGAATATGACCTATCTCTCTACCTTCGCTGTCGCGCAAAGGCGAAAACATAAGCCCGAGCCAAAGCTCCCTGCCGTCAGGCAATTTATACTGAACCTCTCCTCTTTCAATGGATTTTCCTTCTTTAAGAAGTTTTGCTATCGGGTTTTTAAAAAGTTCCTCGCAGTTTTTATCAAGCGCATTTTCTGCTTTCACGCCAAGAATCTTCTCAGCGGACGAGTTCAGGCTCTTGATTTTTAATTCCCTGTCAAAACTTATTACTCCGCTTGGAACGCTCTGAAGGATATTCCTGTTATAACTTTCAACATCACCCGCCCTCTGCTCGGCAAGCTTCTTTAACGCTTCAAGCTCTTTCTCTTTTTCCTTAAGTTTTGAAACGAGTTCATGAAAGGTGTCCACGACAAAGCCGACATGGGAAGTATCCTTCTGTTCTGTTTTTTTCTTTTCCCTGTTGAATTTCAGAAATGCTCTGAATACATAGAAGAAGATAAGTATTACAATCAGGAATATAAAGAGAGGCAGGTATGCCAATTCAGGGCTCATCTAATCCTCAGATACCAGTGAAAAATCTCCTGTGCAAAAAAGAGCGTTATGATTGCGCCTGCGGCAAGGAACGGGCCGAAAGGTATCTTGCTCTTTCTCCCTTCGCCTTTAAATGCCATAAGGAATATTCCCCAGAAAGAACCGAAGAGGCTTCCGAGAAAGGTTGTCAGCAGGACAGACTTCCACCCCATCAAAGCGCCGACCATTGCCATCATCTTTATGTCGCCTCCGCCCATTCCTCCGCGGCTGAGAACGGCAATCAAATAGAAAAGTCCGAATCCTGTGACAGCGCCGATAATGGAAGTTTTAAATCCCATCAAGCTCCACCTCAAAAATGGGTCGTAAAGCAGAAACGAGCCTGCAATCAATCCTATCAGGGCGCCCGGAAGGGTTATGCTGTCCGGTATTATCTGAAAATCAACATCAATGAATGTTATCACTATCAACGAAGAAACAAACGCAAAGTAAACTAAGGTGTGCCATCCCATTCCAAATCTCCAGAGAACGGCAATGTAAAATAATGCGTTAATTGCTTCTACCACGGGATATCTAAGTGAAATATTCCCCTTGCATGCCCTGCATCTTCCGGCAAGCAATATATAGCTGATAATCGGCACGTTATCCCATATCTTTATTGAAGTATTGCATGACGGGCAGTATGAAGAAGGCAGGATTATTGATTTCCCTCTCGGGATTCTGTATATGCAGACGTTAAGAAAAGAACCGACAATGGAGCCGAAGATAAAAACCATGAGGTAAAGGGGCAGGCTCTGCATATTCATTCAACCTTGCTTATCTCGGACACTTTCTTATTTATATCTTCAATCTCGGCATTGAGTTTCTCTATCCCGCTTATGGAGTCTGCTATAATCTTGTCTTTCAGTACGTTCTTTTCATGCTGTTCCTTCAGCTCAAACACGCGCTCGCCGATAAGCCTCAGCTTTTCAGCCCGTTCTTTATCTTTTTTATCCCTGTCGCTTACAAGCCTGATGACCGAAAATTCAATCTTCATTCTTTCAGATAAAATGGAAGAAAACCATTTTATCCTTCCTATGCCGGAATCAAAATTATTCTTAATCCTTTTCCACATAAAACCTCCTTGCCTTTAATGCTAATCCATTCAAAAATCAGGAGTTAATTCAGCGTTAAATCAACGTCTCATAATAACATAACAGACCGTACTGATTTTATTGCTTTTTAAAACTTTCGCTTTGTGCTATATTGTATCAAATTATCGGAAAAGGAGAATGTTCGGATATTAAGTGTTATTCTGAAGTAAATAAAAAATGACTACAAATAAAAATGACAACAATGATTACAAAGTCAATTTTAAAGGCATAACTATATCCAAAAAAGAGTCCAATAAGGTCGGCCTCGCCTTAATATTTGGATTCATCGGAGCTATCTCAATTTATTTTTCTTTCGGAATAGAAAATAAAATAGCAGTCTTTCTTATATGTTTGACTTTATCGGGCATAGGATATTTCTGGATAGCGAATAAAATATTTAAAAACGGAAAGAAAAACGTAAATCTTAAATCGGGACGGTTCTAATTAAATGAAAAGATGCAAACAAGAAAATGGGAATAACAAATAAAACCGTCCCCATTAAGAACCACATGAAGGACATATTATTGTCAGCGTTAATTCTTGTCTGTCTGGGCGGCTGTGTTCAGGTAGAAAAAGTGCCCGGATCCGGAGGTGAGCTTATTCAAATAAAACAGGGAAATGTCGGCAGGTTCCATGAACTCCAGATAGGCGTCACAAATATAATCAAAACCGATTATGTCAATGAGGCCGGCGCAAAAAAGCAGGGTTTAATAGCTGTATTATCATTATTTGTTGACGGGAATCCCCCGCAAGAAAAGGACTTTAAAGTTCATGTGGGGCAGAAGATAACAATGGATAAATACTCAGTGTATGTGGAAGAAATACGAGGAACGGTTAAAGGCTTAGTAACATTGCGGATAGAAGAGCTCGCTAAAAACTAACAGCATGCCACAATTTAACCCGTCTTAAACAATTCAATCTTCCCCTTCCAGAACATCTCAAGCCCTTTTTTCAACTCAGGGAACGTATTTAGTTCAGCATCCTTATCAATCAATGCAAATGCCTCTTTTCGCGCAGTATCAAGAAGCCGCGCATCCCTTACAATATTTGCAAGCTTGAGGTCAGGCATCCCTGCCTGCCTTGTGCCGAAAAATTCTCCCGGCCCTCTGATGTCAAGGTCTTCCTCTGCAATCCTGAATCCGTCATTGGTCTTTATCATTATATCAAGCCTTCTCCGCGCATCTTCGCTTAACGGCTCATACATTAAAAGGAAACAATACGACTGGCTGCCTCCCCTTCCCACCCTTCCCCTTAACTGGTGAAGCTGGGAAAGCCCGAACCGCTCTGCATGGACTATAAGCATCATCGTTGCATTAGGCACGTCCACTCCGACTTCTATAACCGTTGTGCTTACAAGGACATTAATCGCGCCTGCCTTAAACGACGCCATTATATTTTCCCTCTCCTGCGGTTTCAGCCTGCCGTGGATAAGCTCAACCTTCAGACCCGGGAATATTTTCGCAAGAGCATCCCTGCCAAGTATCGCGGATTTAAGATTCGTTTTCTCAGTCTCATCAATAACAGGATATACAACATAAACCTGTCTGCTTTTTTTTGTTTCTTCAGCAATCGCCCTGTAAATGTATTCTTTCTGGCCTGCATTGAACAAGCGCGTTACAACAGGGCTTCTGCCCGGAGGAAGCTCATCTATAACAGAGTAATCAAGGTCTCCGTAGAGCGTCATTGAGAGCGTCCTCGGTATAGGCGTGGCTGTCATGACTAAAACATCAGGGGTCAAGGTGGCAAGGTCTCCAGGGGTCAAGACTTCTTTTTTGGAACCCTCGAACCCTCGAACCCTCGAACCCTTCTTTTTAAGAAGCTGTCTCTGCATAACCCCGAACCTGTGCTGTTCGTCTATTATCGCAAGCCCGAGGTTTTTAAATTCAACGCCTTCCTGTATAAGCGCATGTGTCCCAATGATTATATTAATCTCTCCTGAGGCAATGTCGCAGCGCAGCGCCTCCCGCTCTTTTTTCTTGCTTCCTGTCATAAGGCATACCTTCAGCCCCATATCCTCTATCATCCTGTGTATGTTTATGTAATGCTGCCCTGCAAGTATCTCGGTAGGCGCCATTAAAGCTGATTGATAACCGCACTCAGCAGCTGTGAGCATTGCCATAACTGCAATAACGGTCTTGCCGCAGCCCACATCTCCCTGAAGAAGCCTGTTCATAGGGTGCTGGCTTCTCATGTCACGCAAAATCTCATCAAATACTCTCTGCTGCGCTGACGTGAGTTTGAATTTGAGAGTGTCTATGAATTTTCTGACAAGAACGCCGTCGCAATTAAACGCAATTCCCTTCTCAACCTCTTTGCCTTTTTTAATTATTGAAAGCCCGAGTTCAAACTTAAACAGCTCCTCAAAATAAAGCCTCTTCTGAAAAACACTTGAGCCGCTGTTAAGGCTGTCTATATCAATCCCGTTTGCGGGAAAATGGGAATTGAATATGCTCTCCGTGAGTCCATGAAAGTAGTTTCTCTCAAGTATCTCGTCAGGAATATAATCAGAGACGTCGTTAATGCAGGTATTGATGAGATTGAACATTATAGTCCGCAGCTGCCTTACGCTAAGGCCTGCGGTAGTCCTGTAAATCGGGACAATCCTTGCAGTATGTATAAAGGCATCAGCGTCATCTGTGACAAACTCATACTCCGGATTATCAAATTCAAAGCCGACTCCCCAGTAAGGATTCCTCTTAACAATGCCGCTCAGTATTACTTCCTGCCCTGCTTCAAAGTTTTTTTTCAGGAAAGGCTGGTTAAACCACTTGCCTTTGACAAGCCCGCTTCCGTCAGATACCGTCAACTCAAAAAGTTTCATATTGCGCCTCGGCAATTTTATTACCTCGGCAGAAATGACCTTGCCTATCACGGTTTCAAGCCTGCCGTACTCAAGGCCGCTTATTTTTTTGATATTTTTTCTGTCTTCGTATCTGTATGGAAGGTAGTAAAGGGCCTCTTCTGCTGTCCTGATTCCGAGGGTGTTAAGGAGTTTTGCGCGCCGGGGGCCGACGCCTTTGATGTATTGAACGGGGAATTCTGAAAGGTTCTTACCCATCAATCCTGTGAACCGCAGGCAAACAACAACCTACGATTCGTTAGTTTTCTTTTTCTTCTCCGCCTCTGCGGATTTCCGGTTCGCTTCTTTGTCTATGGCCTCTTCTAAAACTTTGTCCGCCTCTTCCATCTTAATCTTGGAGTACTCTGTATCGCTCATTATGTCTATGTCCCAGCCCGTAAGTTTCATGGCAAGCCTTACATTCTGGCCCTTCTTGCCTATTGCAAGCGAAAGCTGCTGGTCATTGACAACAACCATTGCAGTCTTGCTCTCTTCGTTTATTCCGATTCTTTCAACGCTTGAAGGGCTCAGGGCACGGGCAATAAGCATTCTCGGGTCATCAGTCCACGGGATTATGTCTATCCTCTCTCCTCTGAGCTCGCGCACAATGGACTGAACCCTTGTTCCTTTCATTCCGACACACGCGCCTACGGGATCTATGGACGCATTTGTGGAATAAACTGCAATCTTGGTCCTGTCGCCGGGTTCACGGACTATATCCTTTATAACAACAAGGCCCTCGCTTATTTCAGGGACTTCCATTTTAAATAGTTCTCCGACAAAACTCGGGTTTATTCTTGAAACAAGTATTACAGGCTCCTTTGTGCTTATTTTCACTTCCTCTATACGCGCCCTGACAATGTCTCCTCTTCTGAGATTTTCTCCGGGCAGCGCCTCGCTTTGAGGGAGAATGGCTTCGGTTTTGCCTATATTAATGTAGTAATTATTTTTTTCCTTTCTCATGACAGTGCCGCTTATAACCTGCCCGACCTTGTCTTTGAATTCGGCATATATGACATCGCGCTCAGCCTCACGCACCTTTTGAAAGATAACCTGCTTCGCTGTCTGGGCGGCTATCCTGCCGAAGTCGTGAACATCAAGCGGCAGGTCCACGCTCTCCGCGCCTGCCTTGTCCGGAAAAAGCTTTTTAACGTCAGCCTTTGAAATCTCCATGTCTTTATCAGTGACCTTATCCACAACAACCTTTGTTTCATAAGCTGTGATATTGCAGGTTTTAGGGTCTATCTTAAGATGGACATTTGTTCTTCCGCCATACCGCTTCCTTGCGGCAGAAAGCAGCGCAGCCTCAAGCGCAGCAAGAAGAATTCCCTTCTCTATGCCTTTTTCCCTGCTCATGTGGTCTATTCCCTGACAGAGTTCTTTTGTCATTTTATCTCTATCTCCAGTCTGGCCCTTGATATGTTATCAAAAGGGATATTGCGCTCTTTCCCGTTTATATCTAAATGTATAACCTCCGCAGTCACACCCGTTATCCTGCCGAGAAAAAAATTCTGGTTATCTATCTTGTCTTTAGTAATTATTCTCACAAGCTTTCCCTTATGCCTTTCAAAATCCCTCAATGCAGTCAACGGTCTGTCAAGCCCGGGCGATGAAACCTCAAGATTGAACGGCCCCTGTATGGACTCTTCCGCATCAAGCAGAAAACCAAGGCTTCTGCTGAAACTCTCGCAGTCATCAAGGGTCACGCCTTCGCTTCTGTCTATCGTAACTCTCAGCACTGCCCCCCTCCCTCTGCCTGATAACCTTACTTCAACAACCTCAAGATTCCGGTCATCGGCAACCTGCCTTGCCAGCTTAAGAACCGTTTCCTCAAAAATTGACTGTTTTGTATCCATATACCTATAAAACAAAAGAGTGGGAAGACCCACTCTTTCATAAAAATAATGCCGGAGTTGCTTAAAATATATTAAAACTGCTTTAATTTATCACTTTATCACCAAAAAAGCAATCATTTTCAGGGGCGGGAAAAACCGCCCCTGAGAATAATAAAAACTTATTTGCCTGCCGGTGCTGCCGGTGCTGCCGGTGCTGCTGGAGCTGCCGGTGCTGCTGGAGCCTCTGTCGGTGCTGCCGGTTTAGGAGCCTCTGCCTTCTTGCAGCCTGCTACTGTAAGAGCAAATGCTACAATCAGCACTAATGAAAGGATTAAAGCTATTACTTTCTTCACTTGGGTCACCTCCTTCTTAATATAATGTAAAACAGACCTTAATTTGATAACATATATAATAAATATTGTCAAGATTTATAAAAAAATGATGCTAAGCGAACCAGGGGGTTTTTCATGGCAGATTTTAACAATCCGGAGCTCATCATCTTTGACCTTGACGGCACGCTTGTTGATTCGGGCAAAGACATAACCAATGCATTAAATTACGCTATAACGCCATACGGCTTTAAGCCTCTTACTGTGGAGGATACGGTTAAGATGGTTGGCGAGGGGCTGACAAGGCTGATAGAAAAAATCCTCAAAGCCCATAATGCTTCCGTAAAAAATGCGGCGCTTGAGAGGTTTATTGAGTATTACTCAGAGCACCTCACTGATTTCACAAGGCCGTACCCGGGTGTAATAAAAACCCTTGAGATGCTCGGCAGGTATAAAAAGGCTGTGATATCCAACAAAAGGGAATCTCTGTCAAAAAAACTGCTTGAACAACTCGGGCTTATGAAATTTTTTGATGTCGTGCTCGGAAGCGACAGCGTTGCTGAGAAAAAGCCTTCTCCGGCGCCCGTAAAAAAAGTTCTTGAGATTCTCGGCATAGAGCCTCACAGGGCGATTATCGTAGGCGACAGCGACTTTGACATAAAGGCAGGCAAAGGCGCAGGGCTAATCACAGTAGCGGTAACTTACGGATTCAGGGACAAGGAAACACTTAAAGATGCAGACTTCATTCTTGACAGCATGGATGAACTGCTGGGCCTGATAGGGATGCGCGATGCACGATGCAAGATGCAGGATACATGATAATGGAATTGACTTTAGACACCATACGCGATATAAAACTTTACCAGAATAAGAGAGGCTACAGGTTTTCCGTAGATGCTCTCCTTCTGTCCTCATTTGTAAACCTGAAAAGGGCGGAAAAGATAGCTGACATTGGCGCGGGCTCAGGAATCATCGGTATTTTACTGGCAAAGCGCTACCAGGAAGCAGAAATTACATTGATTGAACTCCAAAAAAGCCTTGCAGAACTGGCGGAAAGAAATGTTGTCTTAAATAATCTTGAAAAACGAATTAAGGTTATTAAAGCAGATCTCAAACTTCACCCCTTTAGCAATTCACTTCTTCACCGTTTTGATCTCGTTGTATCAAACCCTCCGTTCAGAAGGCAGAAAACAGGACTGATAAGCCCTACAAATGAAAAGGCCATTGCAAGGCACGAGATAGAACTGAAACTTGCGGATTTAATACAGGCATCTTGCTCTCTTCTGAGGTCCAAGGGCAGGTTCTGCATGATTTACCACCCGTCAAGGCTTGTGGAAGTTATTGACGCTCTGAGAGAAAAGCATATGGAACCCAAAAGATTAAGATTTGTTCATTCCAATCTTAAAACAGAGGCAAAGATGGTGCTTGTAGAAGCAATAAAGGACGGAAGGACAGAGATGAAAATTGACAACCCCTTGTACATATATGACGAAGAGGGGACATATACGGACGAGATGAAGGCGCTGTATTAAAATACGGGCATTCTACTACTTCTTGCCCCATTTTTCCTTGCTCGCCTTTCTTCTTGATGTGATATGCCATATTCTGAAAAGTCTTTCAAGCTTGTCTTTATATGCCATTGATAAAAAAACAGCAACAACAGCAGCGCCCAGAAGTATAAAAAACCTGTAGTACTGCTGGCTGTGAATATAACTTCCGCCGAGCGTCAGCAGGACCGTGCCGGCAAACCTGCCCACTGTGCTTATTACCAGAAATTCCTTTGTTGTTAAATGCCCCAGCCCGAGGATATAACAGAGGGAATCCTTTGGAAAACCCGGTATAAGAAATAATAAAAAGACAAGGAATGCGCCTTTGTGATGCAGGAGGTAATCATACCTCTCCATCGTTTTCTTTTTGATGAATTTTTCAACAAACGGCCTTCCGAGAAATCTTGACAGGCTGAACGCCGCGTATGAGCCGATGGTAAGGCCGATTGTGGAGAGTACTATGCCCAAAACTATACCATACAGATACCCGCCGATAAACCCTGTGACTTCTCCCGGAATAGGAGCGGCAATAACCTGAATTATCTGCAAAAAAATAAACCCGATAAAAGAGAGGAAGCCTAACGAATTGAGAAACTCGGCCATCCTCTCTTTATTCAGAAAAAATGAAACCGCCCCTGTCTGGTAGAGGATTATTGTTGAACCCGCGATAACTACCAGCAGAATTAGCAGCCTGAGCCATATCCTGTTTTTAAACTTTACTATTACGCATCTCCCGCTATGTTATAGCCTTTCTTATTTCCCCATTTTATCAATAAAGGGTTTTATCAAATCTATCGGCACTGGGAATATTATTGTTGAGTTCTTCTCTGTAGCAATCTCTGTAAGGGTCTGCAAAAATCTTAGCTGGAGCGCTCCGGCTTCTGTTGCTATAATTTTTGCCGCATCCGCAAGCTTCTGTGATGCCTGGTATTCTCCCTCCGCATGGATTATCTTTGCCCTTCTTTCGCGCTCTGCCTCTGCCTGTTTTGCTATCGCCCTTTGCATCTCTGCAGGAAGGTCCACATTTTTAACCTCCACGGTTGAAACCTTTACTCCCCACGGCTCTGTCTGAAAGTCAATCACCTTCTGTAATTCCGCATTTAATTCATCTCTTTTTGAGAGCAGGTCGTCAAGCTGGCTTTGGCCCAGAATACTCCTGAGTGTAGTCTGTGCAATCTGCGATGTCGCATAATAGAAATCTTCCACTGCTGTTATTGCCTTAATTGGATCCATCGGCCTGAAATATACAACGGCATTTACCTTAACCGTTATATTGTCTTTTGTTATAACATCCTGAGGCGGCACATCCATTGTCACAGTCCTCAGGCTTACCCTGACAAGTTTGTCTATCAGAGGAATTATGATTACAAGGCCCGGCCCTTTTACCGGAATTATCCTTCCAAGCCTGAAGACAACCCCTCTTTCATATTCCTTCAGTATCTTAATCGCGCTTGAGAAAAAATATAACACAAGAAATACTACAATCAAAAAACCCATAAACCCTGCTGGTATTCCCGGCATAACAACCTCCTTTTAAATTGGTCTTATAGATCCTATATGGCCTATTCTCCCATTTTTTTAACTTTTATTTTCAATCCCGATACTGATTCAACAACTACTCTTTCATCCTTTGCGATTGTATCGTCTGAGTATGCAGACCAAATCTCGCCGTGCAATAAAACCATCCCGCCGTTCTTTGTTATATCCGTATTTGCAATTCCCTCCAGTCCGACAAGCCCCTCTGAGCCTGTCACAGGCTTTCTCTTATAAGCTTTGTATACAAGCCCCAGCACAATAGTAAAAAACAACGCCGTCATCACCACGGCAGGAAGGATAAGCGCAAGCGACAGTTTCATAAACGGGCCGGGTGAATCAAACAGCATTAATGAACCCAACAGCATTGAAATAACACCGCCTATGGTTAAAACCCCATGCGAGATTATCTTTATCTCAAGGATGAAAAGTATTATTGCAAGAATGATAAGGAGAAGCCCCGCATAATTCACAGGCAATGTCTGGAATGCATAAAACGCGAGTATAAGGAATATCCCCCCTATCACGCCGGGGAATATAGCGCCGGGATTTGTCAGCTCAAAGAACAACCCATAAAATCCGAGAAGCATGAGCATATAGGCAACGTTAGGGTCTGTGATAAAATTGAGTATCTTATGACGCAGGCTCATTTCTTCCCTGACGACATTTATATGTGCAGTCTTTAAAATCCTCTCCCCTGCAACTGTCTTTACCTTTTTCCCGTCTATGGTTGAAAGAAGAATATTAAGGTCATCGCTAACAAAGTCTATAATCTTCAGCTTTAACGCCTCATCTTCCGTAGCAGACACGCTTTTCCTCACAGCATCCTCTGCCCACTTTGAGTTTCTGCCTGTTCTTTCTGCGAGTGATTTTACATAAGCTGCTGCGTCATTCGTAACTTTCTCCGACATTACCTTATCCATTTTTTCCCCTACGCCTACGGGATGCGCAGAACCAATGTTCGTGCCATGAGACATAGCTGCAACATGAGCAGCGAGGGTAATGAACACTCCTGCTGACGCTGCCCTTGCGCCGCTTGGCGAAACATAGACAATCACAGGGACTTCACTTCCGATTATATTCTTGACTATATCCCGCATTGATGTATCAAGGCCGCCCGGAGTATCAAGCTCTATGACAACAGCCTCGGATTTCTGTTCGTTAGCCCTTTTAATGCTCTTGCCAATATATTCTGAGGAGGCGGGATTTATAACGCCGTTGACTGTAATAACAAGCACATCTCTTTTTTGCTCCTGAGAAAAAAGCGGCATTGTGAGGGAAAGAGACAGGAAAGTTAAAAAGGCCAAGGTTCTCTTTAACATGTTAGGATTATACCATAAAGCGCTGTATAATATAGCCATGAAATTTATAACAGAATTCAATATAAACGATAAAAAACTGCGTCTTGTGCAGGGCGATATAACGGAAAGAAGCGTGGATGCCATAGTGAATGCAGCTAACTCTCATCTCCGGCACGGAGGAGGGGTTGCAGGAGCGATTGTGAAGAAAGGCGGGCAGATTATTCAGGATGAAAGCGACAGTATCGGTTACACTCCCGTCGGAACAGCGGTAATCACAACAGCAGGAAAACTTCCAGCGAAATTTGTGATACACACTGTGGGACCCCGCATGGGCGAAGGCGATGAGGACCACAAGTTAAAGAACGCTGTGCTAAGCGTATTGTGCCTTGCATCGGAAAAGGGACTGAAAAGCATCTCCATGCCTGCTATAAGCTCTGGCATTTTCGGCTTTCCTAAAGACAGGTGCGCAAAGATTCTTGTCAATGAATCCGCTGATTATCTCAGGAAAAACCCTCAATCCTCGCTTGAACTCATTGAGTTCTGCGTGTATGACGACAACACAATGGAGCACTTCAAAGGGGAATTTGAAAGGCTCATATAATCCCGGTCTCTTCCCGCAGTTTCTTTTCCCCTATCCTCATCGGAAAATAAAAAGCACCCGCATTTATCAGAACGATTCCTATAATGCTCGTAGCAATCTGCAACTTTTCTGAAGTACCGGTTACTTCTTTTAGAAAATACACATAAAAAATCCATGTCTCAAGCGATAATGTTGCAATCACAACACTGAATGCAATGAGCATGAATGCCATTCCTCCAAGGCTCATTGAAACAGAAGCGATGTTTTCATATTTGAACTTCGGGTATATTGCGCCGAATCCTGTGCCAAGCCCGCTCACAGACACGCAGAGCATTAGGACTGTTCCGAGCGAAATATACATGAGAATTCCTCCGGCATTCATAGCAAGATTCGTGAGAAAGACCAGTACGAGCATAAGCGTTGTCACAGGGATAAACCCGTAAAGAAACTTGGACCACAGGAATTTTCTGATGACAATGGGCGAGGTCCTTATAATCCAGAACGCCTGCCCCTCAAGGCTCACGGACGCATAGATGAACCTCGCCGAAACAGCGGAAAGCACAAGCCCTGATAAAACCAGATTGACAAGAACCATAATCTCCCTGATAAATGAAAAACCCGAAAGTGCATTGACAGGTATGGACTTGAAATTATAGACATAAATCATTATGAGCGCGCCTATTATAATGACCTGCGACCATTGCCCTGCGTCCCTGAAAAATGTTTTTATGTCTTTATAAAACAGCGCTGTATTTATTTCAGGGTAATATCTGCGAAAGAATCCCCTTTCAACCCTTTCGCCTGACGGCTGAATCCTCTCTATATTCTTCCTGTAAAACCATAATCCCGCGATTTCGGACAGAAAAATAAAAAACAAGGCGCTGCCCAAAAGGATTATCGGATAAAAAATATTAAAGCTGCTTTCTTTGAGAATCGGGAAGACCGCCTCTGTTATCCAGTAGCTTGGGAGAATCGGTGATTCTGTCTTGAATGACATGATGGAATTTATAAGTCCTTCAGGCGTGCTTATGTCCTGCGGGATAAGCCCCTTTATCAAAAAATAAAGCAAGAGGAAAAGAACCACGCCTATCCCCAAAAAAACATTTCTTGTCCTTTTTGCAGGAAAAAGCCTCGTGAGTATATGCGTAATTGCAATGCCAATGCCTGCTGTAATAAGGCTGAAGAGAAAGAAACACCCAAAAATCATAAGATAATATCCGGCACCCGCCCCGTAGCTGACGCCGTATGCGATAAAAACCGGCGGCATGAATGAAAGCACCATCCATGATGAATTCGTGAAAGCGTCAAAGGCCTTCAACCTCAATATGTCCCTGATTTTAACCGGCTTTGAAAGGAGAAGCTGCGTATCTTTTGATAAATAGAAGGAAGAGATCGCCGTGATTATGCTGCTCAGGATGAGGAAACCGAACAGGCTGAAAAATGTCATGGAGAAGAGTTTCCTTGAAAGTATCTCTCCGAAGAAAATAATCTCTCTTACGTAGCTCAGGACTTTAAGAGTTCCGATATAAAACAGGAACCAAAAACCGAGTCCGATTGCAATAAAAGGAAGCCTTCTGAGCACAACCTTTGTGCTTATGGAATTCTTGACGGATAAGATTTTGGGTTTAATGAGTATTAAAATCATGGTTTCAAGATACACGATACATGATACATGATGCACGATTCTGGATTTTATCTTGTATCCTGCATCTTGCATCCTGCATCTCGGTTTTTTAATTTCCTATTTCCATAAACAGTCCCTCTAACCCGCCTTTAACTTCGGATATTTCATCCCTCGTTTTTATTGAAATTATAGAGCCTTTGTTTATGAACCCTACTCTGTTGCAGAGTTCCTCGGCAATATGCAGGCTGTGAGTCGCAAGGAATATCGTCACTCCTTTTGAGCTTAAATCCTTAATTACGCCTTTGAGCATTTTCACACCGAACGGATCCAATCCCATAAAGGGCTCATCTATGAGAAGCGCTTCAGGCCTGTGAATAAGAGCAGATGCAAAGAGCAGCCTCTGCCTCATGCCCTGCGAAAAACTCTCTATCAACTCATCTTCAACATCCTTAATCCCGAATAACTCAAGCATCTCATCTATTCTTGATAACGCCTCACTTTTTGGTATGCCGTATATTGATGAAATGAATATAAGGAATTCCCGGGCCGTAAGTTTTTCGTAGAGAAATGCCTTGTCAGGCACATAGCCGAGTATTGATTTCGCCTTTATTGGTTCTTTGACAATGTCATATTTTCCCAAAAGGATATTCCCCTCATCAGGCGTGAGAAGCCCTGTCATCATTTTTATTGTCGTGGTCTTTCCAGCTCCGTTCGGGCCGACAATGCCGAATATCTCGCCTGTATTTACAGTCAGGGAAATATCCTTTACCGCTTGTGTGTTGTTAAAAGATTTGGAAATATTATCAAGTATTATCATTGCTGTCCTCTAATCTCCCTTATCCTCTGGACAACAGGAGGATGGGAATAATAAAAGCCGGCGTATAATGGATGGGGATGGAGGTTTGAAAGATTGTCTTTGGAGAGCTTTATGAGTGATGTTGCCATTGCCTCGGGATTTTCGGTCATTTCTGCCGCAAACCTGTCGGCCTCTTTCTCGTGCCTTCGCGAGAAATAACTGAAAATAGGCGTAAGAGGAAAAGATATTATTCCTCCGACTAAGCCGAGTATCAGGAGATTTGCAAATATCGTATCGTTTTTGATATTGAAAATCTCAGCAAGGATTCCTGATTTAATAATTATGAACGACGCATAAATGCCTATAAGGGAAAGCGCCTCCACAACAATAATCATCTTAAGGACATGTTTTTTCTTCCAGTGGCCTGCCTCATGCGCAAGCACAGAAAGTATCTCGCTCTTTTCCATCTTCTGCAAAAGCGTGTCAAAAAGCACGATCCTTTTCACCTTTCCTATACCTGTAAAGTACGCGTTTGTGTGAGCGCTTCGTTTTGAGGCGTCAATCTTAAACACCCTGCCTATCTTTATCCCGACTTTTTCCATCAAATCCCTTATTGAACTTTCCATTTCTTCATTTTCTATCGGCGTAAACTTGTTAAATAAGGGTTCAATAACATACGGAGATATATACATCATGAAGATGCTGAATAAGAGGAAGAACAGCCATACAAACAGCCACCAGAAATCAGGGCTTGCCTTCACCAGATACAAAGCGGCTGCTGCCATGATGCCGGTAAATATTGTAGAGAGGATTATTGATTTTATGAAATCGCTTATCCAGAGTTTCCATGTCATTTTATTAAAGCCGTATTTATTTTCAATCTTAAATGTGCTGTAAAGGTCAAAGGGAATGGAGATAATTGTATTTGCATAACTCAAGGCAAGGAAGAACACTACGCCGGAAAGAACAAATGGCATATTGAAGGACACAATCCATGAGTTATACATATTCAGTAATCCGCCGAAGAAGAATACGAGGACAAGGATATTTCCGAAGATTGACTCTATGAACCCGAACCTGCTGTGTTCCAATGTGTAGTCCCTTGTCTTTCTCAATAAATCCGCATCTATATAATCCTTAAATTCTTCAGGAACTATATGGCCGTATCTTCTCAGATGGCGCAGATTCAAGAATTTAAGCCAATAGCCGAAGACGGCAACAAGGACAAAGTTTATCAGCAGAATAATTTGTACACCTGTCATATCAGTTTTATCTTACGATATTTATAGGAATTTTTGAGAGTATTTTTCTCTACCTTCCCAACAGTATTGAACTCTGATTAAAAAAAGTCCCTGCGACTGCTGCTGTCATAAGCGTGGCAAGGGTTGCCGCAATAAGCGCCCTTACTCCGACTGTTGCGATATCCTTCGTCCTCTCAGGCACAAGGGCTGCCGTGCCTCCCACAAATATCGCAAGTGAGGCAACATGGGCAAAACCGCAGAGCGCATAAGCTGCAAGAACTGCAGAGCGCGGCTCTTTCAGGCTATTTGTAGAAAGAAGTACTGCAAGGTCCTGATATGCCTTCACTTCCGTAAGCACCGCCCTCTCGCCTATAAGCTTTGACACTTCAAATGCATCTGACGCCGGAACTCCTATCACAATAGTAAAAGGATAAAAGAGATAGCCCAAAAGCCCTTTTAAAGACCAGTCTATCTGAATGCATGTAAGGTTATTAAGCCTTAAACCCACTCCACCGATAAGAAAATCTATGAGGGCTGCTATTCCGAGGAATGCCAGAAGCAGCGCAACTATTCCAACCACCATTTTAACGCCCTCATTCGCATTGTTAATGATTGCCTCAATAATCGTGGATTCTTTTTTGTAATGAGGCGCTATCTCTATTCCGAGAGTCTCGGGTTTTTCAGTCTCAGGCATTATAATCTTTGACAGCACTATTGCGGCTATGGCAGAAAGTATTGAGGCGGAAACCAGATGGCCTGCTATTGCCGGAAACTGTTTTTGAAGCATAAAAACATACAAGGCAAGAACGCTTGATGCTGTTGTTGACATGCCGGCAGCCAGTATTGTGCAGAACTCGGATCTGGTCATCCTGCCGAGATACGGAAGCACGGTCATGTTCGCCTCAACGCCGACAAAGATGTTGCTTGAAACGCTTAAAGATTCCGCTCCGCTCATCCTCATTAACTTCGTAAAAATCTTAGAGAAGATTTTTATCAGCCTCGGCATTATCCCTATGTAATAAAGAACTCCCATGAGGCTTGCGAAAAATATTATCGTGGGCAATGCCTGAAAAGCCAGAAAGAATCCGAGCGACTCCTCGCCCATTTCATTCGTCGTGCCCGGAGGAAGAGCAAGCCTTCCAAAGACAAATCTTGTGCCCGCTGTTGCACTGTCAAGAATCTTAACAACGGCATCATTCACAAAAAGAAATACATTTGAACCGCCAGGCAGCACAAATATAAAAAGAGCCAATATCATCTGGATAAGAGTCCCCCAAATAACAACACGCCAATTGACTACTTTTCTGTTTTCGGAGATAAGCCACCCAAATGCCATTATGATAAATATTCCCGCAAAACTGACAAGGTTATACATAAGCTCCCTCTGTAAACCTATTATTTACCGCTATAGTTAATCAGGTTATATTATTGATGTCAACCCTGCTTGAAAAAAATGTGAGAGGCTTATTTTCATAGCGGCGTCAAGCTCTAACTTTAGAGGGGAAAAAACATCTTGACAAAAAACAGTTCTGGGTATATGTTTTAATAGATTAATAAGTAACTTTAATAATAACTGGGGAGATTTATTTTGTTTGTCACCTAAAATATCTATCTTTAAAAGGGAGGGATTTATGGCTATTTCAAGACGTGATTTCTTGAAGCTCTCAGGCGGCACTGCCGTTGCAGCCGGAGCCGCAAGCCTGGGCCTTACGCCTGAAGAAGCGGCGGCAAAGGAATTGGAACTCCGCACAAAAGGGGCCAAAGAGACAAAGACAATCTGTCCTTACTGCTCTGTCGGGTGCGGCATTGTTGTCCACACAAAAGACGGCAAGGTCATCAACACAGAAGGCGACGCGGAGCATCCAATCAGCGAGGGAACCCTTTGTTCAAAAGGAGCATCGCTCTATCAGATCATCAATAACCCTGCCCGTCTTACAAAGCCGAGATACCGCGCTGCGGGCGCAGCTGAATGGAAAGAAGTTGAATGGAACTGGGCGCTTGACGAGATCGCAAAAAAAATAAAGGCTACTCGTGACAAGACTTTCAAGACTACTTCAAAATCAAAAGTTAAAGAGAAACAGCCGAACGGCACGGAAAAAGAAGCAGAAAAGGATTTTGTCGTAAACAGAACAGACGGCATGGCCCATGTAGGTAGCGCAGCACTTGACAACGAAGAATGCTACATGCTTCAGAAACTGCTACGCTCGTGGGGGCTTGTATATATAGAGCATCAGGCGCGAATATGACACTCCGCCACTGTAGCGGCTCTGGCAGAGTCGTTTGGTCGCGGCGCAATGACAAATCACTGGATTGATTTCAAAAATGCAGACGTAATTCTCGTAATGGGAGCAAACCCCGCAGAGAACCATCCCATATCAATGAAGTGGATAATGAAGGCAAAGGAGCAGCGCGGCGCAAAACTCATCGTAGTTGACCCCCGCTTCACAAGGACTGCAACAAAGGCAGACATATATGCTCCGATGCGTTCAGGCACTGACATCGCCTTCCTTGGCGGCATGATCAACTATATCATTAAGAACAACCTCTACTTCAACGAATACGTCGCAAAATACACCAATGCGTCATATCTTGTAAATCCGGAGTTTAAGGGTCCAGGAGAGCTTAACGGCATATTCTCAGGATATGATGAAAAGACAAGGAAGTATGACAAAAAGACCTGGTCTTTTCAGATGGATGAGAAGGGACTTCCGAAAAAAGACATGACTTTGAAAAACCCGAACTGCGTATTCCAGCTTATGAAAAAACACTATTCAAGATATACGCTTGATAAGGTTGCAGGTATAACCGGAACGCCAAAGGAAAAACTCGTTGAGGTATATAAAACCTATGCATCCACAGGAAAACCAAACAGGGTTGGAACAGAGCTTTATGCAATGGGCTGGACGCAGCATACCGTGGGAACTCAGAACATAAGGACCATGACAATAATCCAGCTTCTGCTTGGAAATATCGGCTTGGCAGGCGGAGGGATTAATGCCCTGAGAGGAGAGTCCAATGTTCAGGGATCTACGGACCATGGGCTCTTATTCCACATACTCCCCGGGTATCTTCCGGTGCCGAGCGCTACTGTCACTGACCTCAAAACGTATATTGAGAAATTCACTCCAAAGACAAAAGACCCCAAAAGCGTCAACTGGTGGGGAAACAGGGGCAAATATATCACGAGCTATCTGAAGGCAATATGGGGCACAAACGGCACTGCTGCAAATGGTTTTGGTTATGAATGGCTTCCAAAGCTTGATGAGGGGCAAAACGGCTCATGGCTTGTGCTTTTTGACCAGATGCTTAAAGGAAAATTTGAAGGGTTCTTTGCATGGGGACAGAACCCTGCATGTTCAAGCTCCAATGCAGGCAAGGTTAGAAAGGCATTCTCAAAACTCAAATGGATGGTGAACGTAAACCTCTTTGACAACGAGACAGGCTCGTTCTGGAAAGGCCCTGATGTAAATTCAAAAGACATACAGACAGAGGTATTTCAGCTTCCTGCCGCCTCTTCGGTTGAAAAAGAAGGGAGCATCACAAATTCAGGAAGGCTGGCCCAATGGAGACAAAAGGCCGCCGAACCTATGGGAGAAGCAAGGTCTGACTCAGATATAATGAATGAGCTTTACTTCAGGGTAAAAAAACTATATCAGAAACAGGGCGGCAAATTCCCTGAGCCTATACTTAATCTCACATGGAACTACGGAGAAAAAGGAAAGCTTGATATTCACAAGGTTGCAAAAGAGATTAACGGGTATTACCTTGAAGACCTTATAGACAAAAAAGCTGTGCCTCCAAAGACAATCGGCAAAAAAGGACATCTTGCTGTAAACTTTGTCACCTTACAGGCAGACGGGACAACATCCTGCGGAAACTGGCTATACAGCGGAAGCTATACTGAAAAAGACGACAAGGTTGTAAATATGATGGCAAGAAGGGGCAAGAAGGATATCGGCGGCCTCGGCATGTATCCTGAGTGGGCCTGGTGCTGGCCGTTAAACAGAAGGATAATCTATAACCGCGCGTCTGTTGATCCTGCTGGGAAACCGTGGGATTCAAAGAGAGCTGTTATCAAATGGAATCCCAATAAAGTTGATCCTAAGACAAAAAAGACTGCTCCGGGATGGGATGGAGATGTGCCTGACGGGCCGGCTCCTCCGTTGGCTGACGAAAAGGCAGGCAAGTATCCGTTTATCATGAGAGCAGACGGCATGGGCGCAATATTCGGGCCGGGCCTTGCTGACGGGCCGTTCCCCGAGCATTACGAGCCTTTGGAATGTCCTGTTCAGGAAAATCCGCTCTCTAATAAGCACAGGATAAATCCCACAGTTAAACTATTCTACGAGGTCAAGGGCCCGCACGACGCGCCGAAAGAAAAGGGCGGACTTCCTGAAGACATCTTCTTCTCGTGCGATATAAGGTATCCGTACGTTGCTACAACTTACCGCGTGTCAGAGCACTGGCAGACAGGAGTGCTCACAAGACACGAACCGTGGCAGATGGAAATGATGCCCCAGCAGTTTGTTGAAATCAGCAATGAACTTGCAAAAGAAAAAGGGATAAAGAACGGAGACAAGGTCACAGTATCCTCAGGCCGCGGCAAGGTATGGGCAGTCGCATGGGTAACTGACAGGTTCAAGCCCTTTAAGGTAATGAACACCACTGTTCATCAGGTAGGTTTGCCGTGGTGTTTCGGATGGCAGCATCCGGAGGATGGAAGCGGCGGAGACAGTTCCAATCTTCTCACACCGACAATCGGCGATGCAAATACAATGATACCTGAAACAAAGGCCTTTATGGTCAATATAGAAAAGGCATAGGGGGTGATGACATGTCAAGAAAAGCATTAGTGATTTCTCCGGAATTATGTATAGGTTGCAGGGGATGCCAGACAGCCTGTAAATCATGGAACCAGCTTCCTGCTGCAAAGACATCAAACAAAGGCACTGCTGAGAATCCGCCTGACCTTACACCTAATTTATACAACAAAATACGCTATGTTGAGGTTCCTTCAGAGACAAATCCGGTAAGGTGGCTCTTTGTCAGCCAGAGGTGCATGCACTGCGATGACGCTGGATGCATGAAGATATGTCCTGCACCCGGCGCCTTATTCAAAACAAAGGAAGGCGCTGTCGGATTTGATAAGGAAAAATGTATAGGATGCAAACTGTGCGTTGCAGGATGCCCCTATAATGTCCCGCGATACGATGAAAAAGATAAGATTACAAAGTGTCATCTCTGCTCTGACAGAATATCGCAGGGACTTGCGCCTGCCTGTGCAAAAACATGCCCTACAGGAGCAATATCCTACGGCGACAGGGACACTTTAATGGGTAAGGCAAAAACTGCCGGCTCACAGAAACTCTACGGAGAGGCAGACCTCGGAGGGCTCGGAGTGCTCTACGCATTTAAAGACGCTCCAAAGGTCTATGGCATGGAAGAAAACCCTGCTATTCCTGAAAGTGTCGTCTTCTGGCACAAGGTTCTTAAACCGCTTGCATACTGGGGCATCGGAGGTGCGGTAGCCGCATCTTTAGTTCATTATGTTGCATTCGGCCCTAAAAAAGACGAGGAGGTGAAATAACTATGGCTAACATGGTTAGAAAAGCAAACGCCTTTGAAATATTAAATCACTGGGTTATGGCAGTCAGCTTCATTATGCTCGCTGTAACAGGATACGGTTTTCTCTTTCACCTTGAGCAACTGAATTCAGACTTCGGTAATTTCAACACAATGAAGGACTG
>QZJQ01000017.1 GCA_003599795.1 Nitrospiraceae bacterium | reverse complement strand
GAATAGCAAAACGCTTATCCCCTGCGATATTGAGATATTTCCAAAGAGAAAGCCTCTCGCTTCATCACCTCTGAAAAACTCCACAATGAACCTGATGACAGAATATATTAGGAGATACGCCCAGAATAATTGTCCCTTGAATGACTGGCGCTTTCTCAGGGTTATGAGTATCAGAAAGTTTATGAATTCTCCTGCTGATTCGTATAGCTGTGCAGGGTGTAATGGTATGCCGATTCTTGCAAGGGATTCAGGATCAAGGAATGTCACTGCCCACGGAAGGTCTTCTGCGTGCGTTCCGTAACAGCAGCCTGCCGAGAAGCAGCCGAGCCTTCCGATTGCATGCCCGATTGCAAGCGACGGCGCAAATATGTCTGCTGTGTTCCAAATATCAAGCCCTCTCTTTTTTGCATACCAGACTGCAACAGGGATTGCGAATATGACGCCTCCGTAGAATACAAGGCCGCCTTGCCATATCTTAAATATATCCAAAGGGCTTCTCAGAAAATGAGGCGCTTCCACGAACACAAAGAAGAGCCTTGAGCCTATCAGCGCTGCAATGAGCATATAAAAACCGAGGTCAACGATTTTATCTGCCGGAATTCCATGTTTCTTAGCCTGTCTTACGGCAAGCGCAAGACCGAGCAAAAAGCCTGCGGCAATCAGAACGCCGTAGGTGTGTATTGTCAATGGGCCTATTTTAATTAATATCGGATACATAGTTGCTAAAAGGGGCCAAGGGGCCAAGGTTTAAAGGGGTCAAGTAAAATATTAAACATCCCCTGAACCCTCGAACCCTTGAACCCTCGAACCCTTTGATTTAAATAACCGCATAAATATCAATCCTATCCCTATTGTCAGCGCTGAGTCCGCGACATTGAATGCAGGCCAGTGAAAGCTCCCTGCAAATACATCTATGAAATCAACGACAGACCCTCTGAATATCCTGTCCATTAAATTCCCTGTTGCGCCTCCGAGGATAAGCGAAAGCCCCAAGGGGTCTTCCTTGCCTTTTATAAGCATAAGAAAGATGACTATTATTGCAACGAGGGATATGATTATGAAGATGTTATTCCCGAAACTTTTGAACATGCCGAATGCAGCGCCTTCATTTCTCAGATTCACAAGATGGAGGAACGGAAGAAGTTCAACAGGCTTAAAAGGGCTTATAAGTTTATCCGCAAAATATTTTGTTCCCTGATCCAAGGTTACAAGCAGGGGGATAATAATAAAAGCTGTCTTCCTCATTTAACGACATTATAACATCTATCGCATAATTCAGCGGCATCGCTGTATGTGCCGACGGATGTGCTCCAGTTCCAGCAGCGCTCGCATTTTTTGCCGCTTGCCCGCTCTACAATTACTGACATTCCTTTTATCTCTTCGCTTTCATAAGCGCCGTCAATTTTTCCTGACGCCTGTCTTGCCTCTGCTGATGAGACAATGAACAGCGCCGGAAGAAATTCTTTGTATTCATTCAGGAGATTGAACTCATTTTCAGGAAGGCATATAATTACCTTTGCCTCAAGAGAGTTGCCTATGAATTTGTTCTGCCTCTTAAGTTCAAGAGCCTTGTTTGTCTCATTTCTTACTGCTATGAGCCTTGCCCATTTTTCTTCAAGCTCTGTATCAAGGTATTTTTCATCTGCCTTTGGAAAAGGCGAAAGAAACACGCTTTCCTCTTTTTTGCCTGCAATGAATCTCCATATCTCTTCTGCTGTGAAGGAGATTACCGGCGCCATAAGCCCGGTCATTGTTAAGAGTATTCTGTTTAAGGCCCACTGCGCAGCCCTTCTTTCTTTTGAATCAGCCTTGAAGGTGTAAAGCCTGTCTTTGAGAATATCCAGATAGAAAGAACTCATGTCCACAATACAGAAATTGTGCAACAGATGATAAACTTCATGGAAGTCAAACCTTTCGTATGCAGATGTGATTTTTGCAGTCAGTGTCTGGAGCCTTGACATGGCCCATCTGTCTATTTCAAGAAGGTCCTTGCTATAATCTTTTCCGTCAAAATCAGAAAGATTGCCGAGCAAAAATCTTGCGGTATTCCTAATTTTTCTGTATGCCTCTGTAAGCCTGTCTATAATTTCTTTTGATATTCTGACATCATCCCTGTAATCTTCAGCAGAGACCCACAGCCTTATTATCTCCGCGCCGTTTGCCTTGATGATTTCTTGCGGCGCAACAACATTGCCGAGAGACTTTGACATCTTCTTGCCTGAGCCGTCCATCACAAATCCGTGTGTAAGGACTGTCTTATACGGGGAGGTCCCTTTTGTTCCCACTGACGTAAGAAGGGAACTCTGGAACCATCCTCTGTGCTGGTCACTGCCCTCAAGGTACATATCGGCAGGCCAGGACAGCTTTGGATTCTTCTCCATTACAGCGGCATGGCTTACCCCTGAATCAAACCATACGTCAAGGATGTCCATCTCTTTAGAGAAAGATGCGCCGCCGCATTTTTCGCATTTGTATCCTGCCGGCAGAAATTTCTCAGCTTTTTTTATGAACCATATATCAGCCCCGTTTTCTTCAACAGCCCTTGTGATGGTGTCAAGAACAGAGTCTTTTTTTACAAATTCTCCGCAGCCTTCGCATCTTATAAGCGTTATAGGCACTCCCCAGGCCCTCTGTCTTGATATGCACCAGTCAGGTCTGCCTGAGACCATGTTGTGTATCCTGTCTCTACCCCATTTAGGAATCCAGTTGACCTTGTCAATCTCTTCAAGGCACTTTCCTCTGAGGCTGTTATGCTCAACAGATATGAACCACTGCTCGGTTGCGCGGAATATGACGGGTTTTTTGCATCTCCAGCAGTGCGGGTAGGAATGTGATATCTTTTCTTCCTTTATCAAGGCATTTTTGCTTTTCAATATTTCAATTATCTGTGCGTTTGCCTTGAATACGAACTGCCCTTCAAGTTCAGGAACAGCCTTTGTGAATTTTCCCTTGTCGTCAACAGGCGCATAGATATCAAGCCCGTATTTCAGTCCTGTTTCATAGTCGTCCACACCATGTCCCGGAGCTATATGAACTATTCCGGTTCCTTCTTCAAGGGACACAAATTCTCCGAGAACACCCTTTGATTTCCTATTGATAAAAGGATGCTCAGCATTAATCCCTTCAAGGTCTTTCCCCGATATTTTTGCGAGGACTTTCCCATTCAAGTTTATCTTTTCTTTTAGAATATCAAGTCTTCCCTCGGCAACAATGTAGACTTCATCGCCCTGTTCAAAAGCAACATAAACAACTTCCGGATGAAATGCCAACGCAAGATTTGCAGGCAGCGTCCAAGGCGTTGTTGTCCAGATAACAACAAAAACTTTTTTGGCGGTAAGCTCAGGTATTTTAATTTCTAACTCTTTACTTTCAACTTTAAACTTAACAAATACAGACGGAGACTCTTTGTCTGCGTACTCCACTTCTGCCTCTGCCAATGCCGTAACGCACGAAGGGCACCAGTGAACAGGCTTTTTGCCTTTATATGCATAGCCTTTTTTTACAAATTCAGAAAATTCCCTGACAATGGCCCCTTCATATCCGTATGACATTGTGAGATACGGCTCTGCCCAGTCTCCCATGACTCCGAGCCTCTTGAATTCCTCTCTCTGAATGTCCACGAATTTCCCAGCGTATTCCTTGCAGAGCTTTCTTTTCTCAAGGATGTCAACCTTATCTTTTTTTTCTCCGAGGTTTTTATCCACCTGAAGCTCTATCGGAAGCCCGTGGCAGTCCCATCCCGGTATATACGGAGAATAAAACCCCTGCATTGCTTTGAATTTTACTATTATGTCCTTGAGTATCTTATTAAGAGCATGCCCGATATGAATGTGGCCGTTGGCATATGGAGGGCCGTCATGGAGAATATAATGTTTGCTGCCTGAATTTTTAGTTTGCAGCTTTTCATATATCTTATTCTCTTCCCAGAACTTGAGCATCTCAGGCTCTTTCTGCGTGAGATTTGCCTTCATAGGAAACCCTGTCTGTGGAAGATTAAGCGTGTCTTTTATGTCTTTTTGTCCCTGCGAATCTGCGATTGGCATAAGAAAAAAGTTACCACTATAACGGACTGAAAGTCAAGATAAGGCACTTTCATCTTTCACTTGACATGCGTGATTCTCTTATATAAACTGTAACTAACACTAAAATTATAACTTTAGGTTATATAAAGCTCTGTCTTTGGCAGGCGAATAAAATTAGAGGAGGACGTTATGGGCAAGAGGAACATTAAGTTAGCGATTGTTGCTACCTTAGCAGTGGCGAGCTTATTCCTTTTCAGTGTTTCAGGGATGGCTGCAGAAGCTGTGCAGAAACCCAAGATTGCGGCTCCGTGCAAGCAATGCCACATGCCAGATGAGAGAATATTGCGCGGCAGTTTTTCGGGCATATCTCCAAATGCTAAAACTATCCAGATTGCTATCGGACCGGCAACATGGCTTGTGAAGTATGACAGCGAGACCAAACTTGTCGGCGAAGAGAAGTGGAGCAAGATTTCAAAGGAGAAAGAGATAGCCATAGCGACTATGGAGAAAGACGGCGCTCTTTATGCCGCAAGTGTGGCGGTAAAGCCTCCGGCAAAGATCGCTCCTGACAAAATTATCAATGCTGAAGAGCTGGCGAGGCTTATTGACAGTGGAAGTGAAAAAGGAGAATTCACTCTCGTTGATTCAAGGCCTATGCCGAGATATAGCGAAGGGCATATACCAGGCGCAATCTCCATATACGACGCTGTTTTTGAAAAAAACACAGATAAACTTCCAAAAGACAAAAGCAAGCTGCTTGTCTTCTATTGTGCAGGACCTACCTGAAGGCTGAGCCCATCCTCTGCCAGTAAGGCAGAGAAGCTTGGATACACAAGCGTTAAAGTATTCATTGACGGGATGCCAGCATGGAAGAAATCTGGCAACCTTATTGCGTCTACAGCAGCAAACCTGAAAGAAGCAATAGATAAAGACATTCCACATGTGCTTATTGATGTAAGGCCTTTGGACGCTGCCGAAAAAGAACATATAAAAGGCGCTGTTTCAATCCCGCTTAAAGAGCTTGCAAATGCAAAAGATAAATTCCCGTCAGACAAAAAAGCTCCGGTAATAATCTGCTGCAATACAGTAAAGGCATCTGAGGAGGCATTCAGGATTGTTAGAAAATGGGGCTACAGCAATCTCTCGTATCTTGCCGGCGGCATTGAAGCATGGAAAAAATCCGGTTATCCAGTTGAGAGCCTTGCCCTTAAAACGGCCATTGAGTATGTGCCAAAGCCGAGACAGGGAGAAATATCAGTGGAGGGATTTAAAAGCATTGCTGAAGCAAAACCTTCCGGCAAACTTATACTTGATGTAAGGGATGTTGACGAGGCGGCAAACGGAATGCTTGTGGGCGCAATGAATATTCCAACGTCTGATATATCTTTGAGGCTTTCAGAGATACCCAAAGACAGGGAAATAATTGCTCACTGTGTGACAGGCGTAAGGGCTGAGATGGCGTACCATCTCCTCAAAGAGGCCGGTTATAAAGTGAGTTTTCTTAACGCTAATATCAAGATAGATAAAGACGGGAAATACGAGATAACCAAAGAGTAAGCATATATAAAAGAGGCAGATAAAACTATCTGCCTCTTTTATTGTTTTTTATTTTTCTTCAGCCTTTTCTTTCTTCGCAGCTCTGTCAGCGATTATCTTCTGCGCCTGGTGTGAAGGCATTTCTTCGTAATGCGAGAACTCCATTGAATAGAGCCCTCTTCCTGATGTGAGGCTGTGGAGCTGGTTTGCGTATGTCAGCATCTCGGACATAGGCACTAAGGCCGTTATCTTCTGGTTTCTCGCCTGTGATTCAACCCCCTGAACCTTGCCCCTCTTTGAATTGAGGTCGCCTATGACAGCGCCGAGGGCCTCATCAGGAGTTGTTATCTCCACTTTCATTACGGGTTCAAGGAGTATCGGCTTTGCATTTTCAACAGCCTTTTTTATACCCAATGAGCCTGCAATCTTAAACGCCATTTCCGATGAATCCACTGTGTGATATGAGCCGTCATAAAGCGTAACCCTCACATCCACCATAGGATAACCGGCAATTATCCCTTCGTGCATTGCATCAACAATCCCTTTCTCTACGGCAGGAATATACTGCCTCGGTATTGCTCCTCCGACTATATTGTCAACAAACTCAAAGCCCCTGCCTCTTGGAAGCGGCTCTATTTTTATCCAGCAGTCTCCGTACTGTCCTCTTCCGCCTGACTGTTTTTTATATCTGCCCTGCGCATCGGATGCAGCCTTTATCGTTTCCCTGTACGGTATTTTCGGAGTCTTCATAACAACCTCAACCCCGAACTTTCTTTTCAACCTTTCAAGCGCAACCTCAAGATGCACCTGTCCCATGCCTGAAAGTATCATCTCTTTGGTTTCTTCGTCCCTGTGGAATTTAATGGTCGGGTCTTCTTCAAGCATCCTGTGAATGCCTGTGCTGACTTTTTCTTCGTCACCCTTGCTTTTTGGCGCTATCGCATAGGAGATTATGGGTTCCGCAAATTTCACTTTTTCAAATACGATTGGATGAGCTTCATCAGAGAGCGTGTCTCCGGTATTTGTCTCTTTAAGTTTTGACACAACTCCTATCTCGCCGGGCCCCAGACTGCTTGCCGGTATCTGTTTTTTGCCGAGGAGATAGAATATCTGGCCTATTCTTTCTTTTGCTCCCGTTGTTGCATTCAGCACAGTTGAATCAGCCTTCAAAGCGCCTGAATAAACTCTGAATACAGACAGTTTTCCGGCATAAGGGTCTGCTATTGTCTTAAAAACGTATGCGGAGAACGGCTCTTTTTCTTCAGGCTTTCTCTGCACATCTTTTGAATCTTTGGGGTTTTTGCCTTTAATGGGGAATATTCTTACAAGGTCGTGGGGAGAGGGCAGACAGAGTATTATCGCATCCATGAGCTGAGGGATGCCCATATTTTTGGTTGCCGAGCCGCATGCAACCGGAATAAACCTCCTTGACAGGGACCCTTCTTTAATCCCCCTTATAATTTCTTCCTGTGTCAGTTCGCCGCCTTCAAGATATTTCTCAAGAAGCGCGTCTTCTGATTCAGCAATCTTTTCTACAAGCTTTTTCCTGTATTCCTGAGCCTCAGGCAGCATATCCGAGGGTATTTCTGATTCCGCTGCCTTGCCGCCTGAAAACCTATATGCCTTCATGTTAATGAGATTGATTATTCCGCTGAAAGTTTCTCCTGAGCCTATCGGTATCTGCAAGGGAACGCCTTCTGTGCCGAAAGATTGGGCCAGTTCATCAAGAGCGCCCGGGAAATTGGCTGATTCTTTATCCATCTTGTTTATAAAAACCATTCTCGGGATTTCATATTCACAGGCGTATTTCCAGACCTTCTCTGTCTCTGCCTTAACGCCTGACAGGGCGCTGACTATAACCACAGCGCCGTCAACGGCCTTGAGGCTTCCTCTGGTGTCTTCTACAAAATTTATGAATCCCGGCGTATCAATCAGGTTTATGCGGTGGCCGTCCCAGCTGCAGAAGCCGAAAGCCGATGTGATGGTTATCTTTCTTGATATTTCTTCAGGTTCGCAGTCAGTTGTTGTGTTGCCCTCTTCAATTCTGCCGAGCCTGTCAATAGAACCTGAATTAAAAAGCATGGCCTCAGTCAGGGACGTTTTTCCCGCGCCTCCATGCGCAATTACAGCGACATTCCTGATTTTGTTGACATCAAAATTAGCCATAAAACCCCCTTGTAGTCAAATTTAAAATGTAAAATTACAACTTAAAATTCAAAAATTTTGAATTTTGCGTTTTGACCTTTGATTTTTACTCAAGTATCTCTTCTATAACAGGCTTTGTTTCTGTTTTTTTCTCTGCTTTCAGGCTCCATAGCTTGATGCCTAAAAAAGCCATCAGGAATAAACCGAAACCGAATATCGCTGACACTATGTCAGGGTCTGCGCCTTTAAACTGTTTGCTGAAAACTTCTTTCCCGAGGACTGCGCCTGCAATAAGAGCTACCGCAGGAATGCCGTAAACAAGTATTGAACCTTTGAGATACGTGTATGACTTTATGACAACCCTGACCTTCTGCCCTGCTTTTGCCTGAGCCTTGTTGACAGCTTCAATCTCCATGGATTGTTCCTCAGGCTTGCATGTGCCTGCCGTGCAGCCTTCGCACACGCTCTTTTTCGGAACCGAGACCTTCGCAAAAGCCCCTGCTGTGCTTTTTACTGTGCCTATCTCTTCCATAACAGTAGCATTTTACCATAGAGAGATTTTAAAAATCTCAGAACACGCGCAAAATTTTATTTATAGGCAAGCTTAATAAAATGCGCCAAACTTTTTTTAAATCTCAACAGTTCCGTTGATGGAGGAGACTGTGCAATTGACTGTTTGGACGCCTTCAGAATTTCACTCTTTTTTATGTTGAATTTTTTTATAAGGAAAACAGCATCGGCGATGTCCTTATCTCTAAATACCCTGAGTTTTGAAATTATCAGGTCTAACGGCGACAGCAAAAATATTTTAATGCTCTTTGTCTGCACGAGGTTGAAGGGCACTGCACGCCCCCTGTAACCTTCAGGAATATCTATCATGCTCCATCTTGAAATATCCGCAGTTAATTCTGAGGGAAATCTGATATTATTTTTTAGTTTTTCTATTATTTTGAAGTCAGCATCTACTTCCGCGTCAATATCAAGCGTGGACCTTTCTTCCAGGCCATATGCGATAGCGGCAAGGCCGCCGCAGAGTATAATCCGCAGATTTTTAACGCCGGCTTTATGAGCAGCCCTGTCAATGGCTTGAATAACAGGCTTTAACTTGTCAGTTCCAATGCTTCTTTCCATCTTAGTTCATCCGCCCTATGGTGTTTAACAAAATTTTCAGGAAAATTTTCTGCGGAGTGAGGGAGAAAAATATTTTTTAGAATAATCTCCCTGCCCAGAAGAAGTTTTGAAAGCTCGCGGTATGTTTTGGTAAATAAAAAGGCAGTATTGTATTGGCTTATAAACAGGGACTTATTTTTTTTATTAAGCTTTTCAAATACTGAATCCCATTTTCTCTTAGGGTTTAAGGCAATATAAATCCACAGCAGTCCGTTTGAAAGAAATCTATTTGTGAAGTCTTCAAGATTCCTGTCATTTGCATTTTGAAAATAAACTTTTTTCAGGATATTGTTTTTCATGGTTATATATTACTAAATCTGTATCTTCTTGACAATGTCAGCCATGAAAAACCAATTAGTTTTCCTTGACAACTCCTCCGATACATGAGATAGTTTTTATAAAGGCACAGTGGTTTCTATTTCCTGACAGATTGATATTGAGTTGCACGATTAGCCTTTGTATAATTGTACATTGATAATTCACAAGACAGTGCATATAAAGGAGAAAGATATGGCTGCAAAAAAAACAAAACCAACCTCTTCCACTGAGAGACAGTCCGGCGTGATTGACAAATCAGCAGGGAGCAAGGCATTAAAAACGCATTCAACGGAAAGCCCGGGGGAAAAGCGGGACGCTTTATTTCCAGTGGTCGGCATAGGCGCTTCCGCAGGCGGGCTTGAGGCATTTGAGCAATTTTTTGGCAGTATGCCTTCTGACAGCGGGATGGCATTTGCTTTGGTTTCACATCTTGATCCGGGGCATGAGAGTATGCTGACTGAGATACTTCAGCGGGTCACGAAGATGCCTGTTGTTGAGGCAAAGGACCAGATGAAGGTTGAGCCTAACCATGTCTATGTCATACCGCCGAACCGGGACATGACAATCTTTCACATGACCTTGCAGGTCAGTATCCCTGAGAAATCCCGCGGACAGAGAATGCCGATAGATAACTTGCTGCGTTCCCTTGCGGAGGAGCAGGGAGAAAACTCCATCGGCATTATTCTATCAGGCACCGGCTCTGACGGCACTCTCGGACTGCGCGCCATTCTCGGAGCCGGCGGGGTTTCTTTTGTACAGGAACCCTCCACAGCAAAATATGACGGAATGCCGTCAAGCGCGGTACAAAGCAATCTTGCCACATATGTCTTGCCGATTAATAAAATGACCGAACAATTAATGGTCTATGTAAAAACGCTCATTCAAAACAAGATAAGGCCGGTCTTTCCTAAGCCTGTTGTGGCAAGCAACCTCAAAAAAATCATGATGACGCTCCGGTCCAGGACGGGCCATGATTTTTCATTATACAAACAGAGCACAATCAAACGCAGGATAGAACGCAGGATGAGCGTTCACAATATAGAGGCTATGGATGTCTACGCCCGTTACCTTCAAGAACATCCGGAAGAGGTTCATGACCTATTCAAGGAACTTCTCATCAATGTAACCAGCTTTTTCAGGGACCCCGAAGCCTTTACAGTATTGAAGAAAGAGATTCTTCCGAGGCTGTTTGAGAAAAAACCTGATAATTATGTCTTCAGAGTATGGTCGCCGGGGTGCTCAACAGGGGAAGAAGCCTTTTCGCTTGCCATGAGTTTCAGAGAGTACATGGATGATATAAAACAGGACTTCAAAGTCCAGATATATGGCACTGATATAGATGAAGAGGCGATTGCAGCAGCCCGTTCAGGGGTGTATCCGCCCAATATCTCCATAGATGTTTCTCAGGAGAGATTGAGACGTTTTTTTATAAAGGAAGATACCGGTTTCCGCATAAAAAAGGATATCCGCGAAATGGTCATCTTTGCAACACAAAATGTGGTCAAAGACCCGCCCTTCACAAAACTTGATATGCTTTCATGCAGGAATCTGCTTATCTACTTAGAACCTGAACTCCAGAACAAGCTCTTGCCGATTTTTCATTACGCACTGAAACCCGGCGGAATACTGTTTCTCAGCTCCTCGGAAGGCATCGGGAGTTTCCATGACTTTTTTGTTCCGCTCAGCAAGAAGTGGAGATTATATGAGACAAAGAAGAGCCTTGTTTCAGCCCGCACAGCGATTGCAGGCAATCTGGCCATAAACACTGACCATTCCGTAAGGCTGCCGGTCGAGGCGGCTCTTGTGATGAAAGGGCCGAACTTTGCCGAACTCACCAAAATGACCTTGCTCCAGTTATATGCTCCGGCGTCAGTGGTAACGGATGAGAAAGGCAATGTCCTTTATGTGCACGGCGATACAGGGAAATACCTGAGGCCTGCTCCAGGACATGCGAGCCTCAATGTAATAGATATGGCGCGCGAAGGGCTTCAGTTGAAGCTGAGAACAGCTATTCACAGCGCGGCCTCTCATAAAAAAGTGGTGGACATAAAGGGCATGCGGGTAAAAACCAACGGGGGCTTCAGCGAAGTGAATCTGACCATAAGGCCATTTACAGAATTATTGACGACAGAGGCATTGCTGATAATCTGCTTTCAGGAAGCGGAAGTTAAAGCAAAAGGCAAGACAGCCCTGCCGGCTCAGCCTGCGGTTCGCGGACAGGCAAAGCGCATAGGTGAGCTTGAACAGGAACTTATGTACACAAAAGAGAATCTTCGGGCCACCATTGAGGAGATGCAGGCGTCAAATGAAGAACTGAAATCCACAAACGAGGAGCTTCAGTCAACAAATGAAGAGCTTCAGTCAACCAATGAGGAGATAGAGACTTCAAAGGAAGAACTCCAGTCGGTTAATGAAGAACTGATGACGGTCAACGCGGAATTGCAGGCAAAGATAGAGCAGTTGGCAAGGATGCAGAACGACATGAAAAATCTCCTTGAGAGCACAGATATCGGAACAATCTTCCTTGATACAAACCTTAAGATAAAACAGTTTGCCCATGAGTCCGCCGCAGTATTCAGGCTGGCCGCCGGTGACATAGGCCGTCCGTTGAGCGATATCAAATCAAACATTATCGGAGAAGACCTGATTGCCGATGCGCAGGCAGTGCTTGATTCGCTCATCCCGCGTGAAAAGCAGGTGCAGACAACAAACAAGTTATGGTATCTGGTCAGGGTAATGCCATACCGGACGTTTGAGAATGTGATAGACGGCATAGTCTTTACCTTTACCAACATCACAGTATTGAAAAATGCCGAAGAAAAAATTCAAAAGGCACGCGATTACGCTGAAAACATCGTGGATACGATCAGAGAGCCGCTGGTAATATTAGATGCTGGCCTGAAGGTTGTCTCTGCCAGCCGCTCATTCTACGAATTATTCCGTCTGTCGCCTGATGAGACGAAAGGCCAGTATATATATAACATCAGCAACCGGCAGTGGGACATTTCAAGACTGAGAGAGCTGCTTGAGGCAATCCTGCCGGATAGCGAGACCTTTGATAATTATGAGATAGAGTGCGATATTCCTGTCATAGGGCGCAGGAAGATGCAGTTGAACGCCCGGCGCATCAGCGGTGAAAAAGGTGAAACAGAATTGATACTCCTTGCGATGGAGAATGTAACTGAAAAAGGGAAATAGGGAAGGAGTGCAAGACTATGGCTAAGAAAAAAACCTATCAGGGTGATGCGGACGATTTGCGCCGGAGCGCGGATGAAAAAGTCAGGGGAAAATACGCCGGTACACCGGAAGACCTTGAGGCGTCGCCAGGGGTCAAGAGACTCATTCACGAACTGCGGGTGTATCAAGTGGAGCTTGAGATGCAGAACGAGGAACTCAGAAATGCGCAGTTGGCGCTTGAAGAAACGAATGAAAAATACATAAGCCTCTATGATTTCGCTCCTGTCGGGTACATTACCATTACGCACGAGGCGCTCATCAAAGAAGTGAACCTCACCGGAGCCGCGCTTCTCGGCATTGAGCGGCAGAAACTTATTAACGCCAGGTTCAGGCAGTTTGTCGCACCGGAAGATTTAGACAAATGGGACAGCTTTTTCGTGAATGTATTTTCGCAAGTGGGGGACAAGCGCTGTGATATACAGCTCATTCGTAAAGACAAGGCCTTATTCTATGCCAGGTTTGATAGCATCTGGATAACAGAGAATGACGGAATCCCTGTTGTCAGAGCCGCCATGAGCGACATCACTGAGACAAGGAAAGCTGAAGAGGCGTTAAAGCGCTCCTTTGATGAAATAGAAAGGAAGAACAAAGAACTTCAGGATGCTCTTGCAAATGTGAAGACATTAAGCAGTCTTTTACCTATATGTTCCTATTGTAAGAAGATACGAGACGACAAAGGCTACTGGAATCAGCTTGAATCGTATATTACCAAGCATACAGATGCATTATTCAGCCACGGCATGTGCCCTGCCTGTGAGGGGAAAGCGTATAAGGAATTGGAGAAATGGAAAAAAGACATGGGCAAGTAGCAAGGGGAAGATATAAGAAAATTATTCTAACCCTATCTCAGTTTTAACCTGTGCATCATAAGCCCGGTGTACTTATTCAGTAAATTCCTTCTTGGAAGAAAAGGAAAGACAGGCTTCTTTCTGGTTCCAAGGTCCTCAAGAATCTGTTTTATTTTCTGATTGTCTCCGAATGAAAGGCCCTTTCTGAATGTTTCTATTGCATCCACTCTTTTTCCGGCCTTCAAATAAATCCTGCCGAGATTCAGGTAATGAACCGGATTCCCGGGGTCCCGCAGGATTGCTTCATTGCAGAGCATTAGCCCGTATGTAACCTTTCCTCTTTCAAGAGCTATGCACATTCCAAGAAATGACTGGATGGAGGGCGTTTTTTTTAAAGTATAAGCTTTTTCAAAAAATGCGAGCGCGGCAAGCGGATTGTTATCGTCTAAAAGCGCCGTTCCTTTTTCAAAAAGTTCATCTGCAGTCATTGATTTTAGAACGCAATATTTTACTCTTCTTCCTTCAGCAGTTTGTATTCAATGCTGTCAACAAGCGCCTGCCATGACGCCTCTATAATGTTCTCTGATACGCCGACAGTGTTCCACCTGTTTTTTTCGTCTCCTGATTCCGCAAGCACCCTGACCTTTGCGGATGTTCCCTTGCCTGCCGTAAGCACTCTTACTTTGTAATCATGAAGTTTTACTTCTCTCAGTTCAGGGTAGAATTTCTCAAGCGCTTTTCTCAGCGCGTTATCCAGCGCATTCACAGGGCCGATGCCTGTGGAGGCAGTGTGCTCGGTTTTTCCTCCGACCTTCATCATTATCGTGGCTTCGCTTAAAGGAACCTCACCTTCCTTCCTCTTTTCAACGATTAACCTGAAGCCGATAAGGTCAAAGAATTTTCTGTGCAGCCCGAGAGCTTTTTTAAGAAGAAGCTCAAATGACGCATCAGCCCCTTCAAACTGAAAGCCCTGATGTTCGAGATCCTTCAATCTGTTCAGTATGTCCTGAAGTTGCGGAGAATCCGGCTCTATGTGAATGTTAAATTCTTTTGCCTTTCTGAGAATGTTGCTTTTCCCTGCAAGGTCTGAGATTAAGACTCTGTGCGAGTTTCCCACAAGTTCGGGCTTTATATGTTCATATGTCTCCGGCCTTTTCATCACTGCGCTCACATGCACTCCGCCCTTATGCGCAAAGGCGCTGTCTCCTACAAAAGGCTGGCGCTTGAAATGCCTGAGATTTGAAATCTCATTTACGAATCTTGAAATGTCCCTGAGCTTTTTCATCTGGGCATCAGAGATGCATTTTATGCCGAGCTTGAGATTAAGATTAGGGATTATGGAGCAGAGATTTGCATTCCCGCATCTTTCTCCAAGGCCGTTTATGGTACCCTGCACCTGGGACGCGCCAAGCTCAACCGCAATTATTGAATTTGCCACTCCGCATTCAGAATCATTGTGAGCATGTATGCCGATTGGCGATTTGGTTTTCTTAATTACTTCCGCAACTATTTTGTGCACCTCATCAGGCATTGTGCCCCCGTTTGTGTCGCACAGCACGAGGCAGTCCGCGCCTGCATCCTTCGCGGCAATGAGACATTTCAACGCAAGAGACGGATTGCCCTTGTATCCGTCAAAGAAGTGTTCTGCATCAAAGAAAACCTTATCCGCATATTTCTTAAGATAGGACACTGAATTATGGATTATCTCAAGGTTTTCAGAAGGCGTTATCTTCAGGGTCTCTTTTATGTGAAAATCCCAGGTCTTTCCGAATATGGTTATTACAGAAGTTTCCGATGCGATAAGCGCCTTTATGTTTGCGTCATCTTTGGCCTTGTGTTTGGGCCTGTGCGTGCTTCCGAAAGCAACGACTACGGCATTTTTCAGCTTCAGTTTTTTTGACTTCTTAAAATAGTCTGCGTCTTTCGGGTTTGAGCCGGGCCAGCCTCCCTCAATATAGCGCACCCCGAGTTCATCGAGCTTTCCGGTAATCCTGAGTTTGTCCTCAACAGAGAATGCAATGTCCTCTGCCTGAGAACCATCCCTCAGCGTTGTGTCATATATTTCAACTTTTCTCATGATGCACGATTCATGATGCACGATTCACGATACATTTTTTTATCCTGCATCCTGTATCCTGAATCTTGTATCCTGATTTTACGTCCCCATCTCCCAGCTCGCAAGATATTTTTTCTGCTCCGGAGTAAGCACATCTATCCTGATTCCCAGGGACCTGAGTTTCAGTTTTGATATTTCAGCATCTATTTTTTCAGGAACGCTGTAAACCTTTCTTTCCAGCTTTTTGTAGTTTTTCACCATATATTCCGCGCACAAGGCCTGGTTTGCAAAACTCATGTCCATAACAGCGGAAGGATGCCCCTCAGCCGCTGCAAGGTTAATAAGCCGCCCCTCTCCGAGGAGATACACCCTTTTGCCGTTCCTGAGAGTGTATTCTTCCACGAAATCCCTTATTGTTCTTCTTGACTTTGACATTTTCTTAAGGGCGTCTATTGCTATTTCAACATTGAAATGCCCTGAATTGCAGAAAATGGCGCCGTCCTTCATCAGATTAAAGCATTCTTTGTAGATGACGTTAATGTCTCCGGTGGCTGTAACGAATATGTCTCCGATTCGCGCAGCATCCCTCATGGGCATAACGTCAAATCCGTCCATAACAGCTTCAAGGCCGCGAAGAGGATTGACCTCTGTGATAATTATTTTTGCTCCCATGCCTTTGGCCCTCATCGCTATGCCTTTGCTGCACCACCCGTAGCCTGCGACAACGAATATTGAGCCTGCAATCAGCCTGTTTGTAGCCCGCATTATTCCGTCTATGGTTGACTGTCCCGTGCCGTAACGGTTATCAAACAAATATTTTGTATATGCGTCATTCACTGCGATGATGGGGTATTTCAAGACCCCTTTTTCAGCCATAGCCCTCAGCCTTATAACGCCTGTGGTTGTCTCTTCGGTCCCGCCTAACAGGTGATTGAGGAGTTCTTTTTTCTTTGTATGGAGCGTTGAAACAATGTCGGCTCCGTCATCCATTGTTATGTTCGGCTTAAGGGACAGGGCGTCCATTATATGCCTGTAATAAGTTTTGTGGTCTTCGCCTTTTATGGCAAAAACAGAAATGCCTGAGTTTTTAACGAGCGATGCGGCAACGTCATCTTGTGTGCTCAACGGATTTGATGCGCACAGATATACCTGCGCTCCGCCGGCTTTCAGAGTTTCAGCAAGATTTGCAGTCTCTGTGGTTACATGCAGGCATGCGGCAAGCCTTACGCCTTTTAGAGGTTTTTCCTTTCTGAACCGCTCTGTTATGCTCTTGAGAACAGGCATCTCTTTAGCTGCCCATTCAATTCTCAGCTTGCCTTTTTGTGCGAGTTTAATGTCCTTTACGTCGTGCTTTATCATCTATCCTCCAATTTATTAGGGATTAGGGATTAGGGCTTGGGGCGTAGTAACTGAAAAAATCGCTGTCTGGTTACCAACCCCTAACAACCAATCCCCAATTACTGTCTTTATATTCCTGCCTCTTTTTTCAAGGCATCCGCCTTATCTGTTTTCTCCCATGTGAAGTCAGGGTCGTTCTTGCCGAAATGTCCGTATGCGGCAGTCTTTTTGAATATGGGCCTCCTCAGGTTCAGGTGTTCAATTATCCCCTTCGGTGTCAGATTAAAGTTTTTCCTTATCAGTTTTACGATTTTATCCTCGGCAATCTTGCCTGTCTCAAAAGTGTCAACAAGAATGGAGACAGGTTCAGGGATTCCGATGGCATAAGCAAGCTGGACTTCAACCCTGTCGGCTATGCCTGATGCAACGATATTTTTGGCTATGTATCTTGAAACATAAGCGCCTGAGCGGTCCACCTTTGTCGGGTCTTTTCCTGAGAAGCATCCGCCTCCGTGGCTGCCTACTCCGCCGTAGCTGTCAACTATTATTTTTCTCCCTGTCAGCCCTGTATCACCCATAGGGCCTCCGACAACGAAGCGTCCCGTGGGGTTAATGTAGTATTTTACGTTTTCCTCATCAAGGAGTTTCTTCGGGACAACAGGCTTGATGACTTTTTCTATGATGTCTTCTTTCATGTCTTTCATGTGCACGTCAGGGCTGTGCTGTGAAGAGACGACAATGGTATCTATCCTAAAGGGCTTCCCATCCTTGTATTCAATTGTCACCTGGGATTTTCCGTCAGGCCTGAGATAGGGAAGAACGTCATTTTTCCTGACTTCCGAAAGCCGCATCGCAATCTTATGCGCAAGCATTATAGGCAGGGGCATAAGCTCTTCTGTTTCATTGCAGGCAAAGCCGAACATCAGCCCCTGGTCTCCTGCGCCGCCTGTGTCAACACCCATGGCGATATCGCCGGACTGCTGGTCAATAGAAGTTATCACCGAGCAGGTTTCATAATCAAAACCGTATTTGGCCCTTGTATAACCTATGTTCTTAATGGTTTCTCTGACGATGTCAGGTATATGGACATAACATGTTGTTGAAATCTCGCCTGCGACAAACGCCAGTCCTGTTGTCACAAGAGTCTCGCACGCCACTCTCGCAACAGGGTCCTGCGCAATTATCGCATCAAGAATTGCATCTGATATCTGGTCGGCTATCTTATCGGGATGGCCCTCGGTTACAGATTCAGAAGTAAAAAAATAGTTCTTTCTTGCCATGTGCTGCCTCCTTGAGCGTAATTTGAATATGTATTTTATATATTTTTGGATGAAAAATGGAAGAGGTATTTAAAAAGAACTCTTTTTTCTGCTAAAATCTCCTGTGTTCACCCAGCAGTTAATCAACGGCCTTACCCTCGGCGGAGTGTATGCGCTCATAGCTCTCGGCTATACAATGGTTTACGGCATACTTGAGCTTATAAACTTTGCCCACGGTGAGATTTATATGCTCGGAGCGTATCTCGGGATTATATTTCTTGCTTTTTTCACGGCAATAGGGCTTACAGCATACAGCCTTCCGCTGGCGCTGGTTCTGACATTTGTCCTTTCCGTAATCTTCTGTTCGGCCTATGGTTTTACGATAGAAAAGATTGCATACAAGCCTCTGAGGAATGCGCCGAGGCTCAGCCCCTTGATAAGCGCTATAGGCGTGTCAATATTCCTCCAGAATTATGTAATGCTCACACAGGGGGCCACCGACAAGATTTTCCCGAATCTTTTTGAAAAGGCAGGAATTGAATTTATCGGAACAAGAGTTACATATACGCAGATTTTCATAATAGCGGCCTCGGCAGTTTTAATGCTTTTTTTAAATCTGTTTATAACGAAAACGCGGATGGGCAAGGCGATGAGGGCTGTTGCGCAGGATAAGGTGATGGCGTCGCTTGTCGGGATAAATATAAACACCGTCATATCAGCGACATTCGTTATAGGTTCAGGCCTTGCCGCAGTTGCCGGCCTTATGGTTGCTGTGTATTACGGCCTTGTGAATTATTCAATAGGCTATACAGCAGGAATCAAAGCGTTCACCGCAGCAGTGCTTGGCGGTATCGGAAGCATTCCCGGCGCAATGGTCGGCGGAATTCTGCTCGGCCTTATTGAGAGCTTCAGCGCAGCTTATATATCAAGCGAATACAAGGATGCATACGCATTTATCATATTGATTATCATTTTGTTTGTTAAACCCTCAGGCTTGTTCGGGAAAACACAGGAAGAAAAAGTATGAGCCGCTTCACCGCTTCGCCCTTCTTTATAGCCTTATGGCTGGCGCTGCTTTTTCTTCCGTTTAAGGGATTTAAAGCAGCCGGAATTCTCTTCATCGCGTTGTTTGCTGCGGTTTCTTTGCTAAAGGTATTTAAAAACTATCTAAATAGGGACAGCGACCATTATTTTATAAATATATTGCGTATTGCTGTAAAAATATATGGTCGCTGTCCCTATTTAAAACTGCGCTCAATAGCTCTGACTCTTCTCATATCCGGCCTTGTCATGGCCCTGCCTTTTTACTGGGATGATTATAAAATTGACATTGCTGTACTTGCCGGAATTTACATCATACTCGCACTGGGACTGAATATAGTAGTGGGTTTTACAGGATTATTAAACCTCGGCTTTGTGGCCTTCTATGCCATAGGCGCATATTCGTATGCGCTTCTCAATACAAAGCTGGGGCTCGGTTTCTGGGCGTCTCTGCCCCTTTCAGTCATGCTTGTAACTTTATCAGGATTCATACTCGCTATTCCTGCATTGAGGCTGAGGGGAGATTATCTTGCCATAGTTACTCTCGGCTTTGGAGAAATTGTGAGGCTTGTGCTGAATAACTGGGATTCTTTTACCAAGGGGCCCAACGGAATCGGCGGGATTGAGCCTCCGCATATTTTCGGAATGCAGATAAGCAGTCTGGGACATTTCTATTATTTCGTCATTATATTTGTGCTGCTTGCCGTATTCATAATAAGAAGGGTGGCTGCATCAAGGATTGGAAGGGCCTGGATAGCGATAAGGGAGGATGAGATTGCATCATCTTCCATAGGGATAAATACAACGGCATACAAGCTTTATTCATTTGCATTTGCTGCATTCTGGGCAGGGCTTGCAGGCGTTCTCTTTGCCGCAAAGATGCAGTTTGTATCTCCTGAGAGTTTCACGTTCATGGAGTCTGTTCTGATACTCTGCATGGTAATACTCGGGGGGCTGGGAAGCATTCCGGGCGTGATACTGGGCGCTATAATACTCGTTATGCTCCCAGAGATGCTAAGGGAAGTGCAGTTATACCGCATGCTTGCGCTCGGAAGCGGGCTTGTCATGCTTATGATATTCAGGCCGCAGGGCTTGCTTGGAGGGAAGGGTGTATCTTTTAGAAGTTAGAGACCTCACAAAACATTTCGGCGGAATAAGGGCCATAGAGGAAGTCCGGCTCAGGGCTAAGGAAGGCTCTATCATGAGCATCATCGGACCTAACGGCGCGGGAAAAACAACACTCTTTAACTGCCTTACTGGAATAACCCGGCCGACAAAAGGCTCGGTGAGTCTTTTTGACAGAGATATAACCTGTCTGGGGCGGGACAGTATTGTGAAGCTCGGCGTGGCAAGGACCTTTCAGAATATAAGGCTGTTCAGGGAGATGACTGTCATTGAGAACATTATGGTGTCACAGCACTGTAGGACAAAATCAGGATTGCTGTCGGCAATAATCAGGAGCAGCAGTTTCAGGAATGAGGAAAAAGCGATAAGGGAAAAGGCGCTTGAATATCTTGAACTCGTCGGGCTTGAGAGTTATTCCGAAACTATTTCAGGAAGCCTTCCGTACGGAAGCCAGAAGAGGCTTGAGATAGCGAGGACAATTGCAACAGAGCCGAGGCTCATTCTTCTTGACGAGCCGACAGCAGGCATGAACCCTCAGGAAACGAGAGAGATGATGGGGCTTATTAAAAAGCTTCAGGAACTCGGTAAAACGATAATTCTTATAGAGCATGATATGAAGGTTGTAATGGGGATTTCAGAGAATATTGTGGTCCTGGACCACGGCGTGAAGATTGCGGAGGGAACTCCTGCGGAGATAAAGAGCAATCCGATGGTCATAGAGGCGTATCTTGGAAAGGAACATTAGGAGATAAGATATAAGATGCAGGATGCAAGATACAGGATAAAAAATATCATGAATCATGAATCGTGTATCATGCATCTGTGATGATTTATGCTTGAACTAAATGACATACACACATTCTACGGCCCGATAGAGGCGTTGAAAGGTATTACGCTGAAAGTAAATCAGGGCGAGATAGTCTGCCTTATAGGAAACAATGGCGCAGGGAAATCCACCACGCTTATGACTATATCCGGCATATTAAAGCCGAAAGCAGGAACAATATCCTTTATCGGAAGCAACATCTCCGATATGCCCGCTCACAGCATTGTTGAGATGGGGATAAGCCATGTGCCGGAGGGAAGAAGAATATTCTCGAGGCTTACGGTAAAAGAGAATCTTGAGATGGGAGGATACGTAAAATTTAAAATTAAAAGTTCAAAATTAAAAATTCAATTGGAGAAAGTTTATGAGATGTTTTCTGTTCTGAAGGAGCGGGAGAAGCAATTGGGCGGCACATTGAGCGGCGGAGAGCAGCAGATGCTTGCAATATCAAGGGCCTTGATGTCAGAGCCGAAACTCCTTCTCCTTGACGAGCCGTCATTGGGGCTTGCGCCAATAATAGTGAGCAGGATATTTAAGGCAATAAAAGAGATAAATGAGGAAGGGGTTACAATCCTGCTTGTGGAACAGAATGCGCACGCAGCGCTGAATCTCTCAGATAGGGGATATGTGCTTGAAAACGGCAGGATAAAGATGCACGGCAAGGGGAAGGAACTTTTGAACAGTGAAGAGGTAAAGAAGGCGTATCTCGGAGAATAGGGGGTAGAAACCAGTCAAAATCTAAAGTGCTAAGCAGGGCTGCCTTTCGTTTCCAGCGAGATTTTTTGACAGTTCTAAACTCATTCCGCTACATCCTCGAAACTCACCCTTCGGGTTCAGACAGTCGAGGCTGTGGCCGCTTCATTTCGCTAAGAACTATTACCTAAAAATCCCGAAAGTCACTCAAAACAACCCTGCTTATTACCGGAATAGTCCAACAGTTTCTTGACTTTTATAGAGCAGATAGTGTTTAATAAACATTCCGGAGGTAATGAAAATCATGTATGCAATTATAGAAACAGGCGGAAAGCAATATAAGGTCTCATCAGGCGACACGATAAAGGTGGACAGGATGGCTGAAGAAGCCGGAGCTGCCGTGACGCTGGATAAGGTGCTTGCAATAATTGATAAGAAGAGCAAGATAGGAAAACCCTATGTTAAGGGCGCAGAAGTTAAGGCTGAAGTAATAGGCGCTGTAAAAGGCGACAAGGTTATTGTCCATAAGCAGAGGCCAAGAAAGGTATACAGAAAAACCAACGGGCACAGGCAGCAGTATACAGCCCTGAAGATAAACGAGATAACAGCCGGAGGAAAAGATGGCGCATAAAAAAGGCGTAGGAAGTTCAAGAAACGGCAGAGACAGCGAGTCACAGCGTCTCGGCGTTAAGATATACGGAGGCCAGGTAGTCCGCGCAGGCAATATTATTGTCAGGCAGAGGGGTACAAAGTTTCATCCGGGTTTTAATGTCGGCAAAGGAACTGACGATACTCTGTTTGCAAAGGTTGACGGCAAAGTTTCTTTTGAGAGGAAGAACCGCTCAACGCTCAAGATAAGCGTATATCCCTTACAAGTACAGACAAGTTAGAAGTTAAGAGTTAAGAGTTTTTCAGAGAAATTTTTAATTTTTAACTTCTAACTTCTAATTTCTAACTTTTAACTCTTAACTTTAGCTCGCCGTTACAACCAGCACAAAACCGACAAGCATGAGGACTGCGCCGAGCAACCTCTCTTTAATATTCTCTTCCCTGAAAAGAAAGTAGCCATACATTATCCCGATAATCAGGCTTAACCTTTTTACTGAAATCATATAAGCCACTTTTGTAAGCTGCATTGCTGCCATGTGCGTTGCAGCCATAACCGCAAAGAAAATGCCCGGCATGACAAGTCTCTTGAATTGTTTTTCACTAAAGAAAATTTTCAGTTCTTTTCTGCCCATCCATAGCGCTATAGGCGCAAGGCATATACTAATGGCTATGTAATAGGTTATTGCAAAAAACAGCGGCGAGGAATGCTCTATCGCTATCTTGCCGAGAGATGCAGTAAAGCAGTAAATGAGCGCAACTCCTATCATAAAGACCGAGCCTTTTTCTCTTGGAATGCTCCTGAAAGGCTCAAATATGCCGGTCTTAATTTTATCAATATTCAGAGTGTAGCTTCCTGCTGCAATAAGGAATATTCCTATGCCTCCGTTGAAAGAGACCTTTTCACCTACAAGCAGATAGGAGATGAAGATTAAAAATACAGGCGTAATTGCAAGGAACGGAAGCGTGAGGCTCATAGGCGAAACCCTTAATGCCTTTATGTAAAGGATAATCGTTACAATCTCAAGCGGCAGGGCGATTGCAAAAGCCCTGTAAAATTCCGTGTCAAGTTTCGGCGTTGGGATGAAAAACCATAAAATCAAGAGCAGGGGCAAAGAGAAAATAAACCTGAACCAGGCAACAAGATATTCGTTGCTGTTTTTCAGCGCCTTTTTGGTAAGCGCATCGCTTGTTGCGAGAGTGAAAGCTGATATTAATGCAAGGACTGCCCACATTTAATTATTCTACAAAATAAACTGATAATTTGTGATAGAATATTTTTGTGAAGCGGTTAATGCTTGTTTTAGTTTCTTTGCCTCTTCTTGCCTCCTGTGATGAAAAGTCCAAGAATCCGGTTTCCGAATATGGCGACGCCATGATTGACGCATATAAAAAAGGGCAGGCTGTTAAAGAAACTGCAGACCTTGATGCAATAAGAAAAACTATTCAGGTTTATTATGCTGAGAACGGGAAATATCCTGCAAGCCTTGATGAAATTGCCAATCTTATCGGCAAGCCTCTCGATACCGCCAAATATGACTACAATCCGCAGACAGGGAAAGTCAGCCTAAAGAAATAACCTTTACTAAAAAACTTCCATCCATAAGCGGGTGTCTTTAACGTTGCTCTTTGAGACAGGTTTGGTAGAGCCTGCGCCTCTGACTACGGCTCCCGCGTTCTTATTCCAGCGTTCAGTCTGGCCTGTTCCCTGATTTGCATTTGTTGGTTTCAGCGCCATAACATCCACGGCCCATGCGCCATTCGTAATTACGGGAACAATGACGTTAGCGCGGTTGCTCGTTCCATAAAGAAAAGCAGGCGCGGTGTCAAATGGATTCGTCTGGTCAACGCCTGTTAGGGACGTGGCGCCGATAACAAGACTTGCGCTTGTGTTAAGCGTTACTGTCACATCAGCTGTCCCTTCAGGCGGGTTCAATAGATACCAGAGTTCCGTCCTGATAAAAACTGATGGATGATTAAATCCGCCGAGAAGGGTCAGGTTTTGTCCGGCATAGGTTACGCCTGTGCTATACGCGGACGAAGCGCCGCCGCAGGATACCCCGACAATCAGAATGCGGTTTGAGCCTGCGGAAACTGTGTGAGATACATTCCATGAAGACACATTGCTTTTTGCGTCGCTTGTTGCAGTGCCAAATGCTATTGTGCCTGAGGGCCTCAATACCAAAGAGCCGTTGACCCACTCTTTTGAAGCTGCAAGCGTCCAGTACATATCATTATTACTGACTGAGGATGTAATTTTAGTCCGGATAACCCTCTGGATAGAATCGGCAAGAGGACTTGAAGTGATTGTTCCCTTAGAAGTGAAGGAATACTCAAAAACATTAGTTCCCACGAGATGTGCGGCAGGTGTTGATCCCTTATAACCTCTTGTGCAGTTTGTAAACTGAGCCGGGCTTGCGCTGACATTCGGGCAATAAATATCCTCGTTGTCAATCTTGATAATTGCAGGGGAAGTAAAACCTGTCGTTGAGGCAACGGCGATAGTTGTGCCGCCGGAGCCGGGGTCAGTGGTCACTGTTGTCACAGGATATACCGCGTTGCCGCTGTCATGCGGCTGGGTAGCAGCAGATGAAAGCGTAAACGTAGTGGCTGTTATGGCAGTGTAAGTCATCACTTCTGAATCAATTATAATCTTGCCTGAGCTTGGGAAGTTGCTTGTAGAATCTACATCTATCGTTACAGAGCCGATGGCTTCATTTGCAGTAAGGTAAGCGGGTGTTGAGACTTTAAATTGTCCGTTTCCCAAAGGAATTGTTGCCGCCTGTGTGGAGTAGTTAGGGAAGCGTCTGTTTTTTATGATATATTCCAGTCCGCCTTCTGCAATGTAAAGCGCTTCCATACTCCGCTCTTCCTGAATCCCAATGCCTGTTCCGGTTGTAATCAATGAAACTGCAACAGCGGCAAAGAGTGCAAGGAGCATCATAACCATTACAGTTGCGATGATGGAAAGGCCGGAGTTGCCTGATGTCCTGTGATTCATAATGGAATTATATCACAGATTTTTCAGCCGGGCTTCAGGCTGTTTTTGGAAGAAATGCTACTGAAAAACCTCTCGCCATTTGATGACTCTGACCTTGCTTCCTCCGGCGCCGCTGCCGCTGCCCCCGTTAGTGTCGCTGGCAGAGGCGGTTGCAGCGCCCACGGTAACAGTGGCCGTGTTAGTAAATGTGGCAGGGGGCGTGGCTGACACAGTGGCGTTAATGGTAAAAGTCACACTGCTGTTATTGGTCAAGGAGGGAATGGTAATGCCTGCTCCCTGCATTGCAGCTACATTGCAGCTTGCGCAAGGGCACTCTGCTCCGGAGCAGGTTACGGTGTTGACAGCGAGGCCAGTAACTGCAGGGTCTTTGAAGACTGCTTGGGTTGCTCCGGTTAACGTAACTCCGGTTGTATTGGTTATGACAACAG
>QZJQ01000023.1 GCA_003599795.1 Nitrospiraceae bacterium | reverse complement strand
TCTCCAGAAGTTGATATCCACGCCGAAAGGAATAAGGAAATTTCTATTTTTTATGTTTGGAAACTCATGTGACAGGAAATTCTGTTCCCCCATGCCCAGTACTACCATTCTGTCACAATACTTAAGTAAATGATTTATGTAATACTTAAAAAAACTATACTTAAGAATGCTTTTGTTTTTTAGTTGATACATTCTTGAAGCCAGGCCCATTTCAAAAAATACAATACGGCTGGACAACCAACCCTTTTTCTTATAGTAAGACAAAGCAAGACCAACTGAATCGGGAATCGCCATTATAACGTCATAGCTATTTAGCTGGTCGATAATATTAAATAAAAATGGGGTATCCATACCAATGTTAAGGGACTTAGAAATAAAATTTCTTTGTTTTTCCAGTATCTTATATTGGAATGTATTTGTATTTTGGGTTAGTTCATTCTGTTCAATTATATCGGTTAGGTATCCCTTCTCTTTAAAATACGGGAAACCGTATAAAAATTCTGTTGGAGCTTCAGAGCTTATTACAGATTCAAGTCTCTTTTTTCTGCCCCCCTTAAACAAGTAAAGAATTTTCATGTTTTACTCCTTAGTCTTCATTCAGTCAATTCGGCTGGCGTATACATCACCAAAAATCGTTTTGTCCGGCAAGTTATTCAAATTATCAATCATTTGGTCAGCATTAACCCAACTGTCAAAAGAAAATACCATTGACTCTCCAACAGAATAGTTGAATGAATAACTACCTAAACCAGATAAATAGTTTATGCATTTAATGGTTGATTCTATATACTCAGGAGTGAACTCAATAGAAATACTTTTGATTGGATATGATAAGCCCTTTAAGACCTGAAACTCAAATCCTTCAACATCAATTTTACAAAAATCAGGTTCCCCAAATTCATCAATAAGGTCATCTAAAGTTGTCGTATGGACTTTAACCCTCTCTTCCCACTCATGTTCAGAAAAACGACCACTGGTTTTAACCTTCTCTAACCAGTCAACCGAAAGGGTTGAGAGTTGATGGGCGCTACAAACCAGCATTTCCTTTTCTTCGTTTTTCTCTCCGAGGGCTTTGTTAATTAAAACTACATTGTGATTACTGCCATACTTTTCACTTAAAACCCTAAAACAGTTGTCCTGAGGCTCAATAGCGACAACCTTTATCCCTAACTTTAAAAAAATCTCGGTCCTGTTCCCAACATTTGCCCCGATATCATAAAACAACTTATTATTTGCAACAAATTGAGAATAAAAGCTTATCATCTTATGTTGAACTGAGTCTTTTTCAGAAGGACTTCTTCGTCCGCTAATAATTGATTTTACAGGCTCATATAGATTCGTAAACTTCAATGCCTTGACTACAATGTTTTTGATCATTTTTGTAACCTTCCATCGAAAATTTAGTTGTTTTAGAATCTTAAATAAAAATAATTCCTTTTCATAACTCGCAATTGTGTTAATTATAGTCTTATTTAATAACCATACTAATTTACAGCGGGAGGTAAAAGAAGCATAGTTTCGAAAAAATATAATTTTCATTGAGTTATACCAAAAGGGAAAATAACGATAATTTAGCCCAAACAGATGTTTTTTTGAAAATGATTTTACAGGCCTTTGTGCTGCGGTTACTCCAACATAGTACAGAATCTCATCGTTCCGATGTATGCCACCCATTGTAGCAGCTTCAAGGACCATTACTATATCCGAAAAATCGTATTTACCAAACGTTATTTTTTTTAGAACTGATGTTCTAAAAATACCGTAAATCATACTTGGAGTCGGTTGCCTAACCAAAAGACTTATATTCTCTAATCTGCTTTTGGACCCTTTAACTGGAGGTGTCGGCCTTAACAGCCTCTTACCCGTGATATAATTTACACGCTCATAATTGCTGCATGACAATACTACAGAACTATCCTTTTGAAGTGGTTGTAACACTTTAGTAATGAATGCCGGAGCCCAGCGGTCATCATGAGCCGCCCACATAAAGTAATCTGATTTAGCTTTACTAAGTACATACTCAAAGTTGGCAAGAGCTCCAATATTTTTCTCCTGCCTGTAATACTTAACTCTTGAATCTCGGGAAGCATAATCCCGGCATAGTTCTTCAGTGCCATCGGAAGAAGCGTTGTCGGATATTATCAATAAAAAGTCTTTGAAATCCTGATTAAGCAATGAGTCTATTGCCCCGGCCAAGTAAGCTCCACCATTATATACAGGTAATCCTATTGTAAGTATTGGCGTTTCATATTCTTTATTTGTTTTAGTCCTTGAAGTATCCATCTACTATCTCCCTTGGTTTGTCAGTAATACAATATTAAACTGATAGTACAATGTCTTTTAATGTATTACATATGTACTTTACCTTTTCCTCTGTCACATTTAAACCACTAGGGAGGTTCAGACCATAAGGCGAAATTTTATAACTAATTCTATTTCTCTGCTGTGCTTTTTTGGCTTCCTGAGTATTTTCATATGCCGGAATAGAACTGAGCGGGTGGAAAAAGGGGCGGCTGTCAATGTAATTTTCAGCCAGCAGCTTCATCAACTGCTCTTTATTTAGGCCAAATTTAGGGTCAAATACTACTGTAACCATCCAATAAGTATTCTTGGTATCCGGTGATTCATTATTGAGGGTAATCCCATCAAATTTACCTAATTCACACCGATACCAGTTGAAAATATCCCTTTTACGTTCTACCAACTCGTTTATTCTTTCTAATTGGGCTAAACCTAAGGCAGCCTGCATGCTGCTCATCTTGTATTTGTAAGCAACCTCTGTATTAAAAAACATTACGTCCCCTGGCTTACGGCCATGGTCACGCAGGAACAGGGAACGCCTATAGATATCTTCATTATTTGTAACAAGCATTCCACCTTCGCCTGTGGTCATAGTCTTGGAACCATGAAAACTAAAAACTCCTGTATCACCGAAACTCCCTGCTTTTTTGCCTTTATATTCTGACCCTATGGCCTCAGCCGCATCTTCAATAACTGCTATTTTGTGCCTTAATGCAATCTCCCTTATACGGTCCATGTCAGGGAGATTCCCATAAAGGTCAACCGGTATTACCGCTTTGGTCCTGGGAGTGATTAACTCTTCAAAAGAATCTGCGGATAAGCACCATGTTTTTTCATCCACATCGGCAAACACCGGGGTTGCGCCTACGTAACTTACGGGAGCAGAAGACGCAATCCATGTCAAATCAGGTACTATCACCTCATCACCGGGCCCTACTTCCAAAGATAAAAGCGAAAGGTGGATGGCCGATGTGCATGAAGGAAGTGAAATAGCATAGCGCACTCCAATATAATCTGCAAAAGCATTTTCAAAGCGCTCATTGTACATGTTGGCATTGCTGTACCAGGCATTTGCTGCTGCATCAGCAACATAGTCTATTTCTTTTTGGGTAATCCATGGGCCTGAAACAGGAATTCTCTCCAACCTTATTTCACTCCTTTATACACTTTAAATAACCATCAGGAGCAACAGTGATGAGAAGCTTATTCTCAATTTCCTTATCGATCTCGAACCGGTCATTTGTTTTTAAAAACTCCCAGACCGCCGTTTTCGGATTGTTCCCTTTACCCCATGGTCTGTCCGGGAAAAAATCCTCTGGCATATCTTCTACTAATGTATCAAAAACGACCAAATAGCTTCCTTTAGTTACAAACGGAGAATATAATTGCAGTTCTTTTAGCACGTGGTCATGGGTATGGTTTGAATCCAAAACAACCAATACTTTCTTCTTCCCTTCTGCTAACCTTCGTACCTCTTTTAAAATGTCTTCATCAGTAGATGACCCCTGGATTATTTCAATACGTCTGAACATGGGGTGTTTTTCAATCTCATCTCTGTTATGATCACGAATATCAATATCAATTCCTAGAACCTGTCCGTCTTCACGCAAAAGCTCTAACATTGACGCATAAAATACCAGTGAACCCCCATGGGCTATCCCTGTTTCGATAATTAAATCAGGTCTAACCCTCCAGATAATTTCCTGCATTGCCATCATATCTTGAGGGTATTGTATAATAGGTCTTCCCATCCATGAGAAATTATAGGAGTATTTATATCGTGCTGTTTCCCTTAACCATATTCTGGACAATCCCTGAACGTCTTTATCTTTTGATAAACCTTCTATGTTGTCCTTTACTTCATTGCGAAATTTTTCTATTTCACTCATTGATAAACTCCTTCCAATACCTTGTTGGTGAGTTAATCCACTGTATGCCGGATTTTCCTACATTGGCAATCAGATCCAGTATTGTTACATGTGGGTCAAATGCTTCGTAAAGCTGCGGGTAAGGGGTCCGCAGGTATTGTATGTATTCGACACGAATTCCGCTTTTTTCGAAAAGCTCGTGATCTAAATAATTGCGTGCACCGTGACCGGTAATATATACAGAACCACCCAATCGAAAAATTAATCCTAATAACTTATCCGAACTTGAGCCTTGTATGTTATAGTTTGAAGATTTTTCAAAAATACAATCCAATTCAAAATAATGGGCGATCTTTTCAATAGCATAAATATTGAATTCTGACAGCGAGTTTGTTTCAATCGAATAAATAGATTCTGCAAGTGTTAGCATTTCTTCAACAAACGGCGCCTTTGCATAGTTATGGGTTAAAGTTCTAAGTTGTTTATCTCTCCAATTTTGAGAATGGTCAAATACTGTATCCTTAATCAGTCTTTCTCCTCTGATTACCGGCGCCGTAAGCCATTGAGACCCATTTGGTGTTTTAATTTGAACCCTGTTCATAAAACTACGCCCTTGCGGAAGTTGAACGTCATCATAATGAACATAAACATCTGCTGCTTTTATTTGTTCGAAAAGTCCAACCCAAGGCAAAAACATAGGTTGGGAAATAACTATCTTCTTCAAATAATAACCTCCAACTTTTCGTAAGCCTGTAATCTTTTTATATAGCTTAAATAATCACTGCTAGTGATTACCGGATTGCAGCGGTCGTTATACAAAAGGTCTTTTGGTAAATATACATCAGAATATCCTTCAGAAAACTCAATGACCTTTGTTTCAAACAAATCAACCAATAAAAGGGACAAATAAACCTTTTGAACAAATGAACATTTATTTAATAGCTGCTCTGGGGTTGGAACTGCTATTGGCATCGAAACCTGCGCCACAATAGGTCCACTATCTGCTGAATTATCAACTAAGTGAAGAGTCGCCCCAAAAAACCTTGCCCTAAAATCAATTGCCTTCTCTATTGGGTTAAACCCTTGAAATGCAGGTAAAATAGAAGGGTGAATATTAAATGTCGGATACCATGAAAACAACTCTTTAGTAATTAGCCTCGTAAAAAACAACAAGACAAAATCAACACCCCCAAACCTATCAAATATGGCCTTGGCTTTACTGCTAAATGTTTTATTATCTGGCTTTTCAACTCTTGAACTAGTAATACCGTGTTCCCTACAAATAGTCTCCATGCCACATTTACGATCTGTTATAACACAAAACTCATATTTTTCTGTTGCAGAATTGGCCAATGCATTTACCATTTCGGCAAAGACAGACCCTCCTGCTGAACCTACAATTCCTATCCTCATTGTTATCTCCTATTTATACAAATATATTGTGTATTCGTACAGTGGATACGCGTGGTCAACCTTAATCTTGGTGGTATACTCATTTAAACAATAGGCAAAAAGTTCTACAGGATTCTTATAATATAAATTGTTTACCATAAAATTCACTTTGGTTGTCATGACATTAAAAGCAATACCCTTTTTACACAGCTTAAACATTTTACTTATTAGCTCATTTGAGAATTTATCCATATCCAGTATAGATGCGGATAGTTTTTGCGTAAGAATTCCGTTACATACCACGTAGTCAAACTCATCATTAGGGTTAAACTCAAAAATATTCTGGCATATGAATTCAGCATCAGGAAACCTTCCCTTTGCATAGCTAATCATGTTTTCTGCCACATCAATACCAGTATAATTTAAAGCAAGACCCTTTTCCTTTGCATAAAGGTATAAACCTCCGTAACCACAGCCAATATCAAGTAATGATACTGTTTCTGAATTCCGGTTTGAATCGGGTAGAATTACTTTAAGCATTTGGGCATACCTTAGAGCAACGTCTTCTTCCTTCCCCCAATCAACTCCTTTGGATGTAGGACCAAATTCTTCGAATCTGTTTTTATAGTGATTATGTAGTTCATCCGTAATTGATTCTATAACTGTCGGTCTTGATCCAACTCCTTTATCAAACATATGGAACCGAAGGTCTTTTTTAGAAATAATCCTTTCCTCCAACGGCCACTCAATCCCAAAGGCCGGGTCATTCCACCTTACACCTCTTGCAGATTCGGGATGATAAAACTCCGACATCTGGTAGAAAACCTCGGTATTGTCCTCCAGGGTTTGAAAACCATGGGCAAACCCCTCGGGAATATAAAGCATCTTATGGTTTTCAGCGCTCAGTTCCACTGAGACCCACTGGCAGTAAGTAATTGAACCGGGCCGCAAATCTATAATCACATCATAAATTGACCCTTTGACACAGCTGACCAGTTTGGCTTCCTCGTGAGGCGCCGCCTGATAGTGCATTCCCCGCAGGGTACCCTTCTTCTTATTGAAGGAGATATTGCACTGGGCAACACACGGGTTCAGGCCGAGCTGCTCAAACTCTTTTTGGCAGAAACTGCGGGCAAAGAAGCCGCGTTCATCTTCTATGGGTTCAATATTAATGACATATGCGCCTTTTAGTTTTGTTTCTTCAAAAATCACTTTACATCACCGTAACTTCCGGTATTAAAATTACGAACCTTCCTCCCCATTCCCTGATACAGGACATCTGTTCCATTATCTCTTCCTTGAGGTTCCAGGGAAGGATAACAACATAATCGGGTCTGGTTTCCCTGATCTTATCGGGAGCTTCTACAGGGATTCTCGTCCCGGGAAGATACATACCCTGTTTATATGGACTGCGGTCTACTGTATAATCAATGAAATCAGTACGAATCCCGCAATAATTAAGGAGGGTATTCCCTTTTGCCGGGGCTCCGTAACCTGCCAGCTTTTTCCCTTCTTTTTTGGCCTGTATCAAAAACCCAAGTATATTACGCTTAGTCTTCTTTACCTGTTCACTGAAGTCTTGATAAGTATCTAACTGCCTAAGTCCGGCTGTTTCCTCCAACCCCAGTAATTGTGTAACCTGCAGAGTTTCCGGTTTTGTTTCATCTTCATTATGGCGGGCATATATCCTCAGTGACCCTCCATGGGTTGGCAGTTCCTCCGCATCAAATAGGGTCAGGCCGTGAGATGCAAAGATTTCCCGGACCGTTCCACAAGAAAAATAGGAAAAATGCTCATGATATATAGTATCAAACTGGTTATCCTGTATCAGCCGCAGCAGGTGAGGAAACTCCATGGTAATAACACCCTGCGGTTTTAGCAGTATTTTCATGCCTGCAACAAAGTCATGCAGGTCCGGGACATGTGCCAAAACATTATTTCCAACCAGCAAGTCGGCTCTTTTTTCTTCCCTCTCCAGTTTATCGGCAGTATCCCGGCCAAAAAACTCGACCAAAGTAGGGATGTCCTTTTCCCGGGCTGCCTGGGCAACATTAGCTGCCGGTTCAATACCTAATACAGGTATGCCCGCCTCTTTAAAATACTTCAGAAGGTACCCGTCATTACTGGCAATTTCGATAACCTGTGAATTCTTGTCCAGTTGGAACCGGGAAACTGCCATCTCCGTATAATCCCGGGCATGCTTCAGCCAACTTTCCGCATAAGAACTGAAATATGTATATTCACCAAATATATTCTGGGGAGTTTCAAATTCCTCAAGCTGTACAAGAAAGCAGGATTCACAAACATAAGCATGCAGTGGATAAAACACTTCCCCGGCAAGCAGGCCTTCCTGATTAACAAGAGAATTGGCCAGAGGAGATACCCCCAGATCCACAAAACTGTATTTTAAAGTTGTCCCGCAAAAACGGCAAACTCGTTGTTTCATACCTAACCTTCTTACTCATTTATTATTTGTTCGAATTCTTCAATCTGGTTTAAGGTGGCCTGTTTAATATCCTGTGCTTTGCCATATGCCTTATACCAGTCTACTGTCCATTCCACAGCCCGGGCCAGTCCTAAACCGGGTTTCCATTTAAGCTGCATCCTGGCCTTCGTACAGTCCAGCTTAAGAAAACCTGCTTCGTGCGGGTGTTCACCCTTGTCTGTCTCCCAGCGGGCATTATTGCCCCACAACTCTATGACTTTTGTGATAAGCTCTGCAACAGATATAGTATCATCTTCAGCAGGTCCGAAATTCCAGGCCCCTGAAAACCTGTTCCCATCACAGTATAGCTTTTCAGCTAATAACAGGTATCCATATAAAGGGTCTAATACGTGCTGCCAGGGCCTTATGGCCTTGGGATTGCGGATAACCACAGTTTTTTGGCCAAGAACTGCCCGCATTATATCCGGGACAAGACGGTCTTCCGCCCAATCCCCGCCCCCGATAACATTACCGGCCCGTACCGATGCTACTGCGGTTTTTCGGGAAGCCTCATTCTTAGAACCAAAAAACGAATTGCGGAAAGCTGAAGTGACCAGTTCCGAACATCCCTTGCTGCAGCTATATGGGTCATAACCGCCCATAGGGTCATTTTCCCTGTATCCCCAAACCGATTCTTTATTTTCATAACATTTGTCGCTGGTTACATTTATCATTGAGCGCACACTGTCAACGCGACGAACCGCTTCCAGCACATGTGCGGTCCCCATAATATTGGTCGCCAAAGTCCCTATCGGATCCCGGTAAGACCTGAGGACCAGGGATTGGGCCGCAAGATGAAAAACGATTTCAGGCTGGGCTGAACGGACGGCATTACAAAGGTTGTCCAGGTCCCTCACATCACCGTTTATTGAGTCTAACCCGTGTCTTACCCCGGCAAGGGTATAAAGATTGGGGTCGGTGGGAGGTTCAAGGGAATAGCCCGTTACATCGGCTCCCAGTTTTGCCAGCCATAAACAGAGCCAGCTTCCCTTAAAGCCGGTGTGCCCTGTCACAAATACTTTTTTCCCGCGCCAGAAAGAAGCTAACATGACCACACCCGCCATGGAGCCTGTCCGGACTCCCATAATTCCTCAAGCTTTATTTTATCCCTGAGTGTATCCATCGGCTGCCAAAAACCGGCATGTCTAAAGGCTGATAACTGACAGGCCTTTGCCAGTTTTTCCAAGGGGTCCCTCTCCCAAGTGGTATTGTCACCATCAATGAAATCAAAGACCTTGGGTTCCAGTACAAAAAACCCCCCATTAACCCAGCCCCCGTCACCCTGGGGCTTTTCCTGGAAGCCCGTAATCAGGTCATGGTTAAGGTCAATGGCGCCAAATCTGCCCGGCGGCTGGACAGCTGTAAGTGTAGCCCATGAACCCTGCTGCTTATGAAAGGAAATGAGGTCATTAACATTAACATTACTTACCCCGTCACCGTATGTAAAACAAAAAGTATCATTGCCAACGTAATTCCGAACCCTCTTTAACCGGCCGCCGGTCATGGTCTCATCACCGGTGTCAACCAAAGTCACCTGCCATGGCTCACAGTGGTTATTATGAATGTGCATCCTGTTCTCACGCATGTCAAAAGTAACATCGGACTGGTGCAGGAAGTAATTGGCAAAGTATTCCTTTATCATATACCCCTTGTACCCCAGGCATATAATGAAGTCCTGGATACCATAAAATGAATAAATCTTCATGATATGCCACAAAACCGGTTTGCCGCCGATCTCTATCATCGGTTTGGGTTTCAGGTGGGTCTCTTCACTGATACGGGTACCCATTCCGCCTGCTAATATAACGCATTTCATGCTAAATTCTCACTCTCCCATTCCAGCGCCGGCCTTATAATACCCGGTATTGCCCCAACATACCTGCCCCTGGTAACAGTCCCTTCAATAGGGTCAACCACGGTCAGCTGTAAAAGGTCTTTTTCATTAAAATGCACTTTACTGGTCTCCATTGTTGAAAGGGCAGTGCCAATGTAATAAGTCCCGTCATTCAGAAAATTACCGGGGATCCTGCAGCGGGCCAGATACCTGCCGGGTTTCGTTTTAAGTATTGCTTCATTGTCAATAACAGCATCTGAAGCTACAAAAGCCTTGGTACCGTCAGCCATATTGATGTGAATGTTCGGGTTAATACGCGCCCCTTCCCGTATTACCTGATACTCCATCTCAATAATTATTTCTTCATCTATTGAAAACTCTGTGGTAACCTGCCCCCGCTTATTTTTCAACCGCGCTGCCAGCAGGTGTGCCGTGTCATCTCCCGGTTTGCGGGCGGCCTGACTGAAATCCGCTTCACCTTTGGAAATCCTTCCTCTGGAAAAATAGGTTTGAATAATTTCAGTAGTTGGTCCCTGCCCAATAAGCCTGCCCTGGTCCAGCAAGACTGCTCTGCTGCACAGTGATGCAATCATGGGCATATTGTGACTGACAAACAGTATTGTACGGCCTTGTTTACCAACATCCTCCATCTTCCCAAGGCATTTTTTCTGAAACCTAGCATCTCCCACAGCCAGGACTTCATCAACTATCAGTATCTCAGGCTCCAGGTGGGCCGCAACAGCAAAGGCCAAGCGGACATACATGCCTGAAGAATATCTCTTAACAGGGGTATCAATAAATTTTTCAACTTCAGCAAACTCTACAATCTCGGTAAATTTACGGTCTACCTCATTTTTTGTCATCCCGAGAATTGCGCCATTGAGGTAAACGTTTTCCTTCCCTGTCAGTTCAGGGTGAAAACCTGTCCCAACTTCGAGCAGGCTGGCTATCCGTCCCCTGACTTTAACAGTTCCTTTTGTCGGAGCCGTAACGCGTGAGAGGATTTTTAGCAGTGTGGACTTCCCAGCCCCATTGGCCCCGATTATGCCAAGGATTTCCCCCTGCTGAACATCGAGTGTAATATCCTGAAGGGCCCAGAACCTTTCATTAATATCTCTTTTCTGTCCTGCAGCGGTAATGACCATCGAGTTAGGGTCTTCTTTTCCCCTTGCTTTGGCCCACCAGCTCTGCAGGTCCTTGTGCAGAGTCCCGCTGCCCAAAGTCCCCAAACGGTATTCTTTATATAAATTTTCTATTTTTATCACAATATCTCTCATGCCATGCTTCTCCCCGCTATGCTCAGACCGTATCCATAAAAGTCTTTTCAATCCGGCTGAAAAGAATAATCCCTATAGCAAGTATTGTTAACGTCACTGCTACGCTTGAACCGATGTGCCACGGGTTTATTGTACCGGCCCCGAGAAATGCGGACCGGAAAATTTCAATTATTGATGTCATCGGGTTAAAAGCATAGACCCACTGCCATTTTACCGGAATCTGTGATAAGGGATAAACGACAGGAGTGGCATACATCCAGAGCTGTACACCAAATGTTACAAGATGCATCAGGTCTCTGTATTTGGTTGTTAAAGAAGATATCAATATACCAAAACCCAGGCCGAGAGCGGCCATCTGCAGTACCAGCAGGGGAGTAAGGAAAATCAGATAATTAGGGGTAATGCTTGACCCGCGCAGGTAAAAATAAGCCATAAATATTAGGAACAATGCAAATTGAATTAAAAAAGTTAACAGGTTGGTAACTACATTGGCAATTGGCAGACTAAGCCGCGGAAAATATACCTTGCCAAAAAGATTCGCATTGGCAACAAAGGTATCTGAGGTCTTGGTCAGGCAGGCCGCAAAGTAATTCCAGCATACAATCCCCGCCAGGTAAAACAAGACCTGAGGCAGTCCGTCAGTAGGTATTTTGGCGATTCTGCCAAAAATAACAGTAAAAATCAGGGTAGTCAGTAATGGCTGCAGCAAAAACCATAAAGGACCCAGAATTGTCTGTTTGTAAGTTGCCACAAAGTTTCTCCTGACAAACAGCATGGTCAGGTCCCGGTATTGCCACAGTTCGGAAAAATTTATGTCGAACCAGCCGCTGCGGGGCCGTAATACCATTGTCCAGCCGGTTTCATCCTGATTACTTTTCACAGCCGCCATAAGTGAACTCCTTCCGGTATCCCATCCCTCGGTAAAAGTCCCTTAATGTCTGCCACTACCCCCCGCCCGTCAGCCAGCAGGCTCGAAACAAGGCGCCAGCCTCTGATTTTGTATTCATCATGGGCAACGGCAACAACCACTGCATTTGCAGGCTGCAGGTTTTCGATAGCTGTCAATTCAATGCCATACTCGGTCCTGGCCTCTTCCGGGTAGGCCATGGCGTCAGATACCTGTATGCCAAAACCATACTCCTTTAATTCTTCGATAAGGTCTGTCACACGGGTATTTCGAAGGTCAGGCACATTCTCTTTAAAGGTTAAGCCAAGAACGGTAACAATGGGTTTTTGGGTAGTCAGATCGATGGGACAGTGTGTAAAAACGCATTTGGCAATTTGTTCTGCTATATGTTTGCCCATTCCATCATTAATCCGGCGCCCGGACAGGATTACCTGGGGAATATACCCCAGTTCCTGGGCCTTATATGTAAGGTAATACGGGTCCACTCCTATACAGTGCCCCCCCACCAGTCCGGGCTGGAAGGGCAGGAAATTCCACTTGGTCCCCGCTGCGGCCAGCACATCACGGGTATCAATCCCCATGCGGTGAAAAATGAGGGCAAGTTCATTTATAAGCGCTATATTCAGGTCCCGCTGGGTATTCTCTATTACCTTGGCCGCCTCGGCTACCTTTATTGAAGAAGCCCTGTAGACACCTGCTTCGACCACCGAACTATAGACTTCAGCAACAATTTCAAGGGTCTCTTCATCCTGTGCTGATACAACCTTGACAATATTTGAGAAGGAATGTTCCCTGTCTCCGGGGTTAATTCGCTCGGGAGAATAGCCCACTTTGAAATCCTTGCCGCAGGCAAGCCCCGATTCCCGCTCCAGAATCGGGATACAGACCTCTTCAGTGGCTCCCGGATAGACTGTCGATTCATAAACAACGATACTTCCCGGCTGCATATGTCTTCCCACAGTTTCCGATGCCTTGACCACTGGTGTAAGGTCGGGTATTTTGGCCTCATCAACAGGTGTGGGGACAGTAACAATGATGAAATCGGCTTCAGCCAGTTTCTCAGGCTCGCCGGTATACTCCACCTGTGCGGCAGCCAGGTCTTCCTTAGAAGCCTCATTGGTACTGTCTGAACCTTTCCGGAGTTCCTCGATCCGGTTCATGTTTATGTCAAAGCCAATCACAGGCTGAATGCGCCCGAAGCTGACCGCTATCGGCAAACCCACATACCCTAAACCAACAACTGCTATTCTGCGGTTTATGTTCATATCACTTTCCTCCGTAATAACCCTTATACCACTCCACAAACCTGGCAATTCCTTCTTCTACAGTGGTCTGAGGTTTAAATCCGGCATCCCTCGCCAGGTCATCAATTTCGGCGTAAGTCTCCGGGACATCTCCCAGCTGCATCGGCAGCATATTCATTTTGGCTTCCCGGCCCAGGTTTTTTTCCAGGATTTTAATGAACTCTAATAATTCTACGGGCCGGTTGTTGCCAATATTGTAAACCCTGTACGGAGCGAAACTTGTACCGGGGTCCGGGGCCTGGCCAGACCAGGAGGGGTCAGGGACAGGCGCTTTTTGCATGACCCTGATAACCCCTTCAATGATATCATCAATATAGGTAAAATCCCTTTTATGGCGGCCGTGGTTATATACGTCAATCGGTTCACCGGCCAGGATGCTCTTCGTGAATTTAAACAGGGCCATATCGGGACGGCCCCATGGTCCGTAAACCGTAAAAAACCGCAGGCCTGTAGTTGGTATCCCATACAGGGAACTGTAAGAATGGGCCATAAGTTCATTGGCTTTCTTGGTTGCGGCGTAAAGGCTCAGTGGATGGTCAACATTATCATGAACGGAAAAAGGCATATTGGTATTGGCGCCATATACGGAACTGCTCGAGGCATATACCAGATGCTCCACCGGATTGTGCCGGCACCCCTCCAGGATGTTCAGGAATCCCACAAGATTGGAGTCGGCATAGGCATGGGGGTTCTCAAATCCGTAACGCACACCGGCCTGGGCCGCAAGGTGGACCACCAGGGGAGGTTTATACTGTGCAAACACCCGCGCCATTTCACACCTGTCTGCCAGGTCCGTTTTTTCAAAACGGAAATTAGCACATTCCTGCAGCTGAGCAAGCCTGTCCTTTTTTAAATTAACATCATAGTACTCGTTAAGGTTATCCAGGCCTATAATGTCATGTCCTGTCTCCAGCAGCCTGCGGGCCAAATGGAAACCGATAAAGCCCGCCGCTCCCGTGACCAATATTTTCTTCTCAGTTATCACCTGATCACCAGCTTATTCTGATAAGTTTTTCCTGATTGTTTTTTCTGTTTCGGTGTTCCAAACCACAATCGCTTTATCAATGCGTAACTGTTCCTTCAGCCTCTCATACTCTTCCCTGTTCAGTACAAGTACCCTTATTTTCCGCTTAATGGCATCCTCCGCCTTGCCGACGAGGTGCTGCAGGTAGGCCCTGTCTATTTCCCCGACAATTACCAGGTCGATTATCCCGGAGTCTATCCCCCGCGCATAGTCGCCGGTGATGAAAGATATCTCCACGGTACCAAGGTCATTCAAAATCGCTTCAACCTTATCTATTCCGAGAAACTTCCGGACCACACTGTGCAGGTCGGGAAACAGGGAATGCCCGGTATTGGCCCGGTAAAGCTTAGTCCTGCCGTCACTTCTGGATTCGAGCAGCCCGGCCTTTGACAGGCGGTTGAGTTCAACACGCACAGCATTGGTGGATTCCCCCAGTTCATCGGCCAAACCCCTCAGGTAAGCGCTTGTTTCAGGGTTTAGAAAGAACTTCAGGAGCAGTTTTATCCTCGTTTTTGAGGTAATCAGTGAATCTAACAAAATATCGCTCCCCACATAAAATCGAGTAAAATAATTACTTCCTTCTGAGTAATAATTTTACTCTAAATATGCGGTAAAGTCAACGTTCAGGTTAAATATATGTTCAGGTTAAATATATCCTGCTTTATTCATAATATTTATTAACCTTAAAGCCTTCCTTTTGGCAGAACAAATCCCTGTTTGCTTCTTCCAGGTCGGCGTCTACCATCATCCTGACCAGTTCCGCAAACTTCGTCTTTGGTTCCCAGCCCAGTTTCTGTTTCGCTTTGGAAGGGTCGCCCTGCAGGATCTCAACCTCTGTCGGCCTGAAATACCTGGGGTCAACCTCAACCATGACTTTTCCTGTAACCCGGTCTATCCCTTTTTCGTCGACCCCTTCACCCTGCCATTCTATCTGAGTACCGATTTCCGCAAAGGCCAGTTCCACAAATTCCCTTACCGAATGTGTTTCCCCCGTAGCGATAACAAAATCATCCGGCTCTTCCTGCTGCAGCATAAGCCACATGGCCTCCACGTAATCGGCGGCATAGCCCCAGTCCCTCTTGGCATTCAGGTTGCCCAGATAAATCTTATCCTGCAAACCCAGCTTAATCCTGGCTATAGCCCTGGTAATCTTCCTGGTGACAAAGGTTTCACCCCTTAACGGGGATTCATGGTTAAACAGGATTCCGTTACAGGCAAAAATGTTGTAGGCCTCCCGGTAATTTACGGTTATCCAGTAAGAATAAAGCTTGGCCGCGGCATAAGGGCTGCGCGGGTAAAAAGGCGTCTTCTCAGTCTGGGGTATCTCCTGAACCTTGCCGTATAATTCACTGGTGGATGCCTGGTAGAATCTGGTCTTTTCCGTCATCCCCAGTATCCTTATCGCTTCAAGCAGCCTCAGCGTCCCCAAAGCATCGGCATTAGCCGTATATTCCGGTGTCTCAAAAGAAACCTGGACATGGCTCTGGGCCGCCAGGTTATATATTTCGTCAGGCTGTACCTCCTGGATAATCCTGATCAGGTTGGTTGAATCAGTAAGGTCACCGTAATGCAGGCGGAAATTGATCTCATTCTCATGCGGGTCCTGGTAGAGGTGGTCTATCCTGTCGGTATTAAACAGTGATGACCTCCTTTTTACACCATGCACCAGGTAGCCTTTATTCAGAAGCAACTCCGCCAGGTAGGCCCCGTCCTGTCCGGTAATACCGGTAATCAAAGCAGTTTTCAAATCGAACAACCCCTCTGTTGTGTTGTTACTTTATAACATATAATGCAATTATTTCGGGAAAAGCCACAAAAAATCCTGCTTTTTTGGCCTTTGGTTCTTTTTGTCAGTCCTTGTTGTCAGTCCTTCCTGTAAATAACCGAACCGTCAGGGAAAACCCTGGCCTGCTTAAAACCGTATATCTCCCGCGGCTTGCTCCAGAACAGTTCCCGCCAGCTGTCATCGGCCTCGGGTATATTCCAGCTGACCCGGGAACTCAGGTAAATTAATTTCAGGGGCGCGAGTTCTTCCATTTCCGGTATCATATCCACCCGGTACGGGAGTTTTGCCGCATACCGGTCCCCGTACCAGGCCAGAAGATGCCCGTCATTGGAAATAATCAGCTGTTCCCTGGAAGACATGTCTGTAATTGCTTTGACAGAATCCCGCAGGCCTGTAATAGGTGTGTCCGCTGTCTTTATAGGCGACCACAAAGGCAGGTTTGTGACGGCAAAAAAGCCCATAATCAGTATCGTAAAAACTGCGATAAAGCCGTTTTTCTTCACCGGCAGCCGGGCGGCAATGAAGCTGAGGGCCCAGACTACGGCGGCAGTGGCAAAGATGATATAGAAAGGCATAAACATGAAAAATAAGCGGGAAATGAAATGAATGACCAGCAGTGCCGCCAGTTGAATAATGAAGCAGGCTGCCAGGAGCACCCGGACCCCCCGGTGGGTATTAACCGCCCCGTTCGCCGGGCCGTATGCGGTGCCGAATGCGGAACTCTGCGCGGAACCGAAGGCGGGACCATACTTAAACGGAATAACAAGTGATATCAGGAAAAACCCTAACAGGTAGGGACTGATCCCGGACATTTCCGGTCTGAAAAACCCTTCCCGGAATTCGTTCCACCCTGCCAGGACTTTAGCCCAGACCTCCTGAGGATGGTTTTTGACAAAATCAATAATATTTATCTTTTCCAGCATCATATACATGCTGTATCCGGGATAAGCAGCTGTAAACATGGCCGGTTCAAATTTCTGCAGGGAGAAAAGCGGGCTTCCCATGAGCAGGTAGTTTCGCACCAGCCACGGAGAAATGATGATCAGAAAAGCGGCCAGAAACCTGACCACCGTCCACAGGCCCCGGCTCCTTTTGAATTTGAACTGCCACGAACCGAACCATTCCCCGCTCTCTTCAGTACGTCTCCTGTACCATAAAAAAAGGCCAAAAAGGGGCACAAACAGCAGGGCATTATATCTGGTCAGATAGAAAAGCCCCATTGCCGCACCGGCCAGGATATCTCCCAGGGGGTTACGGGCCCACCGGGCCACAGCCAGATACACTGCCAGCAAAAACACAAACAATGCCATTGTCTCAGTCATCCCCGAGGTACTGTAGACAAGGTTTTGGGCGCTGAAAATATACACCAGAGCCGAAACAAAGCCGACCAGCCGGCCGAACATTTCCGTCCCCAGCAGGCAGACAATTACCGCCCCGGCAATGAAAAAGCTGCCTGTGGCCACAGCCACGGCCTGGTCTGTGGCTCCCAAAACCCGGATGAACAAACCGAGCGCCGCCGGCCACAAGGGGGCCCTCCACAGGTCCGGATGGGGTAACCCCTCTTTGTTGGCCAAACCCAGTGGAGTAATATAGCTGGAGACAAAACCGTCACCCCTGGCCACATTACGTCCTATACTGGCATAATCCATGGCGTCATTAAGGGCCAGGAAGGTAAAGGTCGAACTGTAATACACATACCACATAACAGCAGCCGTAATCAGGACGATAATCAGGACCACCAGACTCTGTTTTCTCATTGGCCACGCCCCCGGTTTCATTATATAATTAGCGCCCATCTTATAGATAAAGCCCCCGCCCGGCGCACTAAAGGCAAGCAGCCCGTTCCGAGGACCGGGCTGTCTGTTTACAGTGTTTTCAATACCTTACCGGCTTCATCTATTAAAGCCTTAATATTCTCATTGACGCTCGGAATCGGGCCATGTCCCCATATCCTGCGTTCATTTGGCCCGAGCCTGGCAACCTGAGCCTCTATCAGCCCGGGGACTGCAAGGGCCCTGTTGAGGACCTCCCGGGCGCTTTCCTTCTGTCCCTTCTGCATATACTGCTGGGCGGCTGAAATATAAACTCTGGTCAGGTTGTCATAACCATCCTGCCGCCAGGGGACTCTTTTCTGGGCCTCCTCGGCAGCGGCCACCGCCTCAGTGGTCATTTGAGCGTAAAGGTTTGCCTCAACCAGGGCCCACAGGGGCTGTACTGATTTTTGGTTGAGCCTGACCGCCTCCTGGGCATTCTCCACAGCTGTCCTGGTGAGCATAATATTTTTCTGCCGGTATGCCAGTTCGTTATACAGCGAAGAAAGGTACATCGGATAATTAAAATTAAAGGGGTCAATCTTCCTGGCGCTTTCAAATCCCTCTATCGCCTCAGCGACATTACCGGATTTATACGCATAAACCGCATCTCTTTCTTTAAACGCGGCAATGGAAAAACTTGCTGAGACTAAAAGGAATATACCGACCAGAAATGCCCCGGCAACTTTCCGGACCATCGGGCCGCCGACCGTCCTGACCCCGGAACCGGCCCCGGCCACTGCTCCGGGCACTGCTCCTGTGTCCTCAATTTCTATCCGTTCCACACCCCGGACCAGGCCCAATGAGGCATACATCAGGATGGCCACCGCTCCCAGGGAAAGGGAGAAATCAATCACACTGTGCATTGAGATACTCACCGCAGTAACAGCGGCAGTCCAGGCCAGGGCCCGGAACTCAGGTGATTCCACCCTTCTCATTATCTTATAAATGGTGATCAACAGTCCAATCCAAAGCAACACATAGAACATAAAACCGACAGTACCCGTTTCCACCCAGACCTGCATCGGATGGCTGTGCACCTCTGTGGTGTAATACAATAGTGACTGGTAACCAGTATAGGCCGAATTCCAGCCCCCGCCGCCCACACCGAGGACGGGGTAGTCTTTGACCAGAGCAAAGGCGTCCCGGTAGAAATAGAAGCGCTCCTGGACGTTTACCTGTTCCAGGCTAAGATGAGTCAGCCTCTCCGCAATCCCGGAAGGCAGTATTTTGGAGCCCAGGGTGAAGATAAGGGCCACAGCCAATATCGTAATCGCGATTCCAGCCCCGGCAACAATCTTCCTGCGCGTGCCGCCGGCCAGGGTAAAGAACCGCTCGGTGATAAACTGCACCCCACATCCCATGGCGATGCCAAGAAACAGCCAGCCCCAGTAATAACCCTCACTGTGGACACCGAAGGTGAGCACCTGTTTGGCTGTTATTATAAAGGGAATAAGTACGGCCAGGAAATTCACAAAAACCCTGAACCGGTACTGTTTGGGCATTCCCGCAATCAGCAGGATAAAACCCACCGGGGCCACCAGCATAGCGCCCCTCGAACCGGCCCCATAAGCAGTGGCCAGGATTATGTAGTTCACACCCCCGGCCGCGATTCGCAGCCATTGATTTTCCAGCACCGCCGCCATATAGAGACCGATAATTCCGGCGGCCACCAGAAAAATAGCTGCCGCATTGTGGTACTGAAGGGTGGACAAAATCATGCCCTCACTATATGCACCCTTAAACCAGAAAGTGCCGTAAGCCGTACCCAGACCTGCCAGAGCCACACCCAGTCCCGATATGTACATTATGCCAATGGCATTCTTTAGGTCTTTCAGGCTCGATACCGTCTGGGCCAGCAGCCAGTATATGATAAAGAAGTTGAATATCCGGAGTACTCCCTCTATAGCAGCCCGCTGGTTAAAGGCCACAAAGTTTGAAATAACATAGGCCGCGATAAGGCCAATCCAGGCATAATCCATCAGGTTCCGCGAGACCTTAATCCAGTCTTTCCGGACAAAGATGTACGCCGCAAATACCAAAGCTGTGTAAATATGGGCCAGGTCCGCCTCGAAGTCGAAAAAAAGGCCCCTGAAAAACGGAGGGATCAGCAGCAAAGGCAGGACAAGATAAAATATAATTTTCAGGTTAGAGTCGAAGACAATCTTCTTTTTAGGGCTAATCGTTTTTGTATTGGCAGTAGCAATCCTGGCGTTCATAATACCCTCCGGAGTCCTGGAAATTATTCAAGATGGGAACAAATGCAAAAACAAATACTGCAACAATTATCAAATATGATTAAAAATTCGACCCTGCAATTTCAAATTCCTTCTTGTTATAGTTTTTCCACCCATTATAGTTTTTCCACCCAGCTTTTGTTTTGGGGAACCGGGAAGCAAAAAAACGCCTGCCTTTTAAGCAAGCGAGATATTCATTCAGGATGCGCTTCAAAAAAACCAACAATTACATCTGTCACTTCTTCAACAACATCTAAAGGGGCCTTCTCTTTAAAAACCGCATTTCTTGCAGTTATGTCAAGTGATTTAACCTGTTCACACATGACAACACCGGTTGTCGAAGTCCTGTTATCAAGTGAAACATGCAGAGGGAATCCTCGCTCCGTATTCGTGATAGGACAAACAACGGCAATGCGGGTACGCCTGTTAAAGATATTATTGCTAACCACTAATGCCGGCCTGTTACCCTTTTGCTCGTGCCCACTCTGTGGGTTAAAATCCAGGATGATTATATCTCCCTGTTCCGGTATATACGGCATCACCAGACCTCATTTCCGACAGGTTTGCCGGTATCCAGTTCTTTACACTGATAATCACCTGAATAACCTTCGAATCGTTCCTTTATCGATAAGTGCTTTTTCCTGGCCCGCCTGATAATAATGCAATCATATTCTGCCGTAATCTCCACCTGGTCATTCTCACGTAAGGAAGCTATCTCCAATATACCTTTAGGCAAACGAATTGCCTGACTGTTACCCCACCTGTGAATTGTGGTATACACTGAACACACCCCCTTAAACCCAGTATATACAATGTATATACATCCGTCAACTTGTTTTTGGGATTGTTTGGCTGATTTCCCTGTTTAATTAAATGACCACACTAATACGAAGACAATTCTCCGATGCGGTTTTCCCGTATTAGAGCCGGCAGTTTTAGATGAAATGTCTTGAGCGGGTCCAGCTTTTGGGGTCATAATGTCCCTCCGGATGTTAGATTCGAATACTATTATGTTCGACCAAAAACTTGAAAATCCTGCCTTTTTGATGAAGCTGTTATTCACCAGAAGGGCTGCCCCTCTGTTTTTGCAGTACACATATAAACAATCTCCCAATATACTTGGCTAGAGAAAAAAATATCAGCCCGATAAAGGTTTTTGAGGAAATTAAACCTGCGCTATAGATTCTTTGGTATGTATTCAGCTCCCCTTTCTCCATCTGCCACAAATTTTGACTTAGCCCGCCTTCACCAAAAGGTGTCTTATGCAAAAAAGTAAGGGGAAGTTCTAACCGCCAGGCGGTAACTCTTTCATCAAGAATCAATTGTAACCATAACAGGTAGTCCTCAGAATATCGCTTTTTATGGGAAAACCGGTGAATAATTACCCTTTTGAGCATAACTGTCGGTGTTGGAAAACAGTTAGATTTGAGAATGACCTTGGGCTTTACCTGCCAGGCGGGAAAGTCACCGGAAAATTCGGTTGCACTAAAACCTGGAGTTAAAGAATAGAGGTGACCGGAAAGAATAACTTCTGGATGGGCTTCCATCCAGGAAAACTGAATTTCAATTTTCCTGGGATGCCAAGAATCATCAGCATCCAGAAATGCGATATATTTACCCGACGCTTGATCCCATCCGATATTACGAGCCGTCCCAGGACCATAGTTCTTTTCCAATGCAATAATCTTAATTACTGTTACATCACTAAAACGCTCTTTTAGTTCATTCAGCTTCCCCATGGTTCGGCCTTCATCAGGGCTGGCATCATCTATCAGGATTATTTCAGCTGGGAGCATAGTCTGATTAATTATAGAAATTATTGCCCTCTCAATAGTTTCATCACAACAGTAACAAGGTATAATAACAGAAACCGATGCTTTTTCCACACCATTCTTCATTATCTGCACCTGCCAAAACCTTCAGGATTATTCCTATGATAGTTTTAAAGGGACCTGCTCCTTATAAACAATATCTTCAGAGTTTTAAAAAGGATTTTAACATCATTTAGCGGTGAATAAGTCTTTGCGTAAAGCAAATCGTACCGAAGTTTATCCTGAGGACTTGTGCTGTACTTCCCTTCAACCTGAGCCAGACCGGTAACTCCAGCCTTTATATGGGTGCGGTAAATATAGTCCGGGATAGTCTGAGAAAACTGATTGACAAAAAACGGTCTTTCAGGTCTTGGCCCAACCAGGCTCATTTCCCCTTTTAAAACATTAATCAATTGAGGAAGTTCGTCCATCCTTGTCGAACGCAAAAACTTACCCACTGTCGTAACCCGGAAGTCGTCACTTTCAGCCAAGACCGGCCCTGTACCCTGTTCAGCGTTCTGAATCATGGTTCTGAACTTATAAATCCTGAAAATACGCCCATTTTCACCAACTCTTTTCTGGCGGTAAAATACAGGTCCTTTTGAATCAATTTTAATTATAACGGCAGTAATACAAATAGGGACAGCCAGTAAAAGTAACGCAGCTGAGGAAATTACAACATCCATAAGTCTCTTGACTAATCTGTAATTGGGATCAAGTTGTAACCCGCCAAGTCCGAATAACATGATGTCATCGATTTGAACAATTCTGGACTGAGCCAGAAGAATTTCATAAATCTGGGGGATAACATACAGCGAAATATTGTTTTTTAGGCAAAAGTATATAATGTCCATTTTTACATCAGGATTCAGTTCGGAACACATAATAAATATCTTGTTATTGTTTTCCGCAAATGCCATCTTGTTCTTGTAATTTTCATAATTTCCTACGATTGAAACTCCAGTTTCCATGGCACACATTACTGATTGGGCTTCGGTGATTATTCCATCGACCACAAAAAGACCCTCTGAATCATTCTCAAGTTTTTCGTGCAAAGCACGGCACCTTGAGTATTCTCCAATGATAATAACCTGCCTTTTGCCATGTGCAGTACGTTCAAAAAACCTCATGACACAAAACCAGGTGTTTAAAAATACAAGCTGCAGTGCCGCTGAAATTAGAAAAACGGATCTTGGAAAAGCAAACCTGCCAAAAAAATAGGAAATTGCCACTGACGTGACAGATATCAAAAACATAATGACAAAAACAGACGAGAAAATTTCCGGCAATGTCTTCCGCACATTATTGTGCATCCCGTAGATTCCTAGAAATATCAGTATCGCACCAGTAATAAACGGCCCTACTTTAATATATGGGCCAAAATTCTCTAAGGGAGGGGTTCCGTGAAACCTGATATAATAAGCAGCAATGTATGCCATATGAACAGCCATTACCCCACCGGCAATGTTTGCGGCCTGCAGAATCAACCTTGCCCTGTATTTAACCACTCAATCACCTCCTTATGGAGATACCGCCTACACTATTCACTCTTACAGGTAAACAGTAATTCTTTATAGAGCTCATCCACTTTATTAACGGCATTCAAGCAGTTATGGTTTTCCACAACGTACTGTCTGGCCTTTTTGGCATATTCCAGTCTAAGTGCCGTGTCATCAATTAATCTTATTATTGCTTCCGCGAGCCTAACCGGTTCAGCCGGAGGAACAATTATCCCTCTTTCAGCTCCTAATACTTCAGGAATTCCACCTACACTTGTAGCGATTATCGGCAACCCGGCTGCCATTGCCTCCAACAGGGCCAGAGGTAAACCCTCTTTAACAGACGACATTATAAAAATGTCTAATGACGCCAGGACGGAGATAATATCTTTTCGGTAGCCGTAAAATTTAATATAGCCATCTAAATTTAAATCCTGTACTTTTTGTTCCAGATTGTCCCTCAAATACCCATCACCAATTATCACGAACTCGGTATCGGGCCTCTGTTTTGATACCAGGACAACAGCCTCGATAAGACTATCTAATCCCTTTTCAGAGACTAACCGGGTAACGGTTCCAACATATACTTTTTTTCTTAAGGACCGCCGCAGCGGCACAGTCAACAAACGGTCCGGGTTAATTCCGTTTTGAATAACTTTTATTTTTTCATCAGTAAAAATCTTACTTTTTAACGCAATATCCCTGTCATAATATGAAACCGCAATAATCCGGTCAGAAATACCCGCCATAAGCCGTTCAGCAACAATATAAACATTCCGCTTTAGGCTTGATAAAGTAGTATCAGAGAAAACAAACCCATGTGCTGTAAATACGATTGCTTTAACCTTAGCTAACCATGCCGCAATTCGTCCTACAACCCCCGCCTTTGTACTATGTACATGCACAATATCGTATTTGCCATGTCTCAATATTTTAAAGATTGCGTGGATGGCCATTAAATCTTTCAATGGTCTTATAGGCCTTACCAGAGATGAAACCGGTATAACGCGGATACTTATTTCCTGCAAATCATCAATTAGCGGTCCTCCGGGTCCGCAAATAACGGTCACATCGTAATTCATCTTATGTAAGCCTTGGACCAGCAGGTATAAATGATGCTGCGCACCACCCATTTCTGAGGAAGTAATTATCTGCAGTACTTTTGTTTTAGTAAGGCTGATCATGTTTTTATACCCGTTACGTTTTGCCAGACTTTAAAGGGAGTGACCAGAGCGAAAAATACCCACATATGACGCCAGTGAATTGTATCGATAAAAAGTCCATTGACCATAATTCCTGTTAATACAGCCAGCAAAACTGGTATGGGGAAAATGGGACTGTTCGAAGCCTCAACTAATAATCCCTTTATCATTCGGAAAAAGACTTTGCCTATAAAAACAAAAAGAAGAATGACACCCAATAACCCATTTTCGACAATAGTCCTGATCAGCAAACTGTGAGCAGAACGTTCAAAGTTTTCCTCATATTGTCCGGCACTGATACCAATTAATTTTTTTAATAGGATATTGATGTTAGTGTCAGGAATATTTTCGGAAGTATCATCAAGGTCATTGCTGTTAACTCTGTTAATTTCAGCAGAGTCTTTATGAACCAATTTTAGTTTCTCTTCTTCAGTATTATATTTAACCCTGATCCCCAGACCTAATGATTCGGCCTGTGTCGAAAACCTGTCTTGGTCATAAGCCAGTAAACCTAATCTGCTAAACAAGAAATCCAGGCGGGAAGTGCCGATTATACTTCCCCCTGTAATAAGTATAAAAATTGCCAGGACAGAAGCATATTTCTTGAAGGTTTCCCAGTTCAGGGTTCTGATAATGACAATCATATATACCAGGCCAGCTGCTGCGATGTTAAGCCATGCCCCTCTCGAGAAGGGTACCACAACCCCCCATAAAAGAAGTGCCGCAAGCAAAATCTTTATAACTGAACTCCAATTCAAGTATTTTGAGTTCCTGATTTCTTCCAGCATAATAATGGCGGCCGGGACAAAATAGGAACCAAAAACATTAGGGTCCTTAAAAGGTCCTTTAACTCTTAAATTATCGTAAATAAACATTTCTCCAATCCCAGTATAATAAGGTAACAGCCCTAAAACCAGTGCGATTAACGCCGACACAATATATCCTTTTAAGATTATTTCAACCTTTCCGCCATTATCAAGATAATACCTTACAACAACTGTAGTCAATATCAAATACAGAGTAATAATGGAATACATTAACCCAACCTTAAAATTATCAGCAAAATATAGCCCTAAAAAAGTAACAGCAATAAAAAGAACCAGTTCTTTATCAAGATACTGAAAAAGACAAATAAGTTTTCTTCCCCTTACTTTATTGTGTAATAAAACCATAGCTAAGATCGGAACAAATAAGATATCAAAAGGGGCTGGCTCAAAAAAGACAATGCTTAATACTGAAAACCAGATAAAAAATACAATATGTATATAGTTAGAAAATATGCTCACAAGATATCCCTCTTTGCATTTAACTAATGTTAAATTTCTACTCCAAACCCCAAAATCCTCCTTAAATAGATATAAGTCTCTCGGAAAACCGAGATTCCTTTATGTTCAAGGCTTAGCGCCTTGGACTTTTTTGTTTTTTCCTCCACTCATTGCTTTGTCGAAAATTAGA
>QZJQ01000008.1 GCA_003599795.1 Nitrospiraceae bacterium | reverse complement strand
TAAATAAGTTCTTGTCCATGCAAGTCTATATTCAACTTCTGTTCTTGCTTCGTCTTCACCATGAGGTATTTGTAGGACGTCGTCACTAAGTTTTTCAGTTTCATAGACTTTACCGTTAATTTCTTCTATTGTGCCAGACCCTCCAAGTTCTATTATTGCTTGTATGACAGGCTTCATTAATTCATCGAAAGCAGGCAAGGTATTATATTGTCGTTTTCTCGCCATTTCTGTTTGCTCCTTCTTTGTTCAGTATTTAGAATTTTTTAAAATAGTAGTCAAATTCTACTAAACTATCTATTTTTCTGTCAAAACAAATTCTCTTCTGTATGGTATATTATTTTCTATGCGCGTTGCGATGTATTACAGGAATAATGATGTGCGGGTTGAGGAAATGCCTGTGCCGAAAATTGGAAAGGGCGAGATGCTGGTTAAGGTCATGGCGAGCGGAATATGCGGAAGCGATGTGATGGAATGGTACAGAATTAAAAAGGCCCCGCGCGTTCTCGGCCATGAAATCACCGGAGAGATTGTTGAGCTTGGAGCTGAGCTATCAGCTATCAGCCATCAGCCATCAGCCTTAAGAATTGGCGACAGGGTTTTTGTTTCCCACCATGTTCCCTGCAATACATGCCGTTACTGCCTGAGCGGCTATCATACCGCCTGCGAGACTTTGCATAAAACTAATTACGACCCAGGAGGTTTTGCGGAATATCTCAGAGTGCCCGAGATAAATGTTAAGAGCGGAGTCTATATCCTTCCTGAGAACATGACTTATGAAGAAGGAACATTTATCGAGCCCTTGGCATGCATCCTGAGAGGACAAAGGGTCGCAAACCTTAAAGCAGGGCAGAGTGTGCTTGTTATCGGAAGCGGGATATCAGGGCTTCTTCATATAAATCTGGCAAAGGATGCGGGCGCACAAAGGATTATTGCAACTGATGTAAATGAATACCGTCTTAATGCAGCATTGAAATTCGGAGCTGACAGCGTTATAAATGCTAAAGAGAATGTGTCTGAGCGTGTGCGTAAGCTGAATGACGGAAGATTGGCCGACTGCGTGATTGTATGCACCGGCGCAATGCCGGCGATTGAGCAGGCGCTTCAGTCTGTTGATAAGGGAGGCACGATTCTATTCTTTGCCGTGCCTGAGCCGGGAATCAAGATCTCTGTTCCAATAAATGATTTCTGGCGCAATGAGATAAAGATGGTGACATCCTACGGAGCGGCTCCTTCCGACCTTGCTTTGGCAATAGAATTTATTAGTGCAGGGCGGGTTAATGTAAAGGATATGATTACGCATAAATTGGGTATGTCAGAGGCGCAGCTTGGCTTTAAGCTTGTTGCAGAGGCAAAGGAGTCCATAAAGGTTATCATTGAGCCGTGGAGATAGAAAGTGTCAGAGTATCAGAGGGTCAAGGTATCAGAGTTCTTTGGCTATGATATCTCAAAAATAATATCTCGCTCTGAGTTCAACTCTGTAATCGTTCTGTTTTTCTCCGTATTCGCTCAGCCGTTCTCCTGATACGAATGCAGCCTTAAGCCTGAGTTCGAGGTTTGTTATGCCTGTGTACAAAAGTTCGGGAGAGAAAGAAAAGCTTTTATCATTTATGTTGGTTATCAACGTAACTGAGGGAGTGAAATAGAGTATATCAAAGGGCTCTTTCTGGCTCACGCGGAAATATAGGTAGTCCCTCATGGGATTTATTCTTCCGTAATTGCCCTCGGTTACAGACAATGCCTTTTTAAGGAGAGAATCGCTGCCTGTCGAAACATACGAATCATAGCCATTATTTATAAATGTGAAATAATCCCTCATCTCGCCCGATGTAAAGCCGGTTCCGTCCCTGTAATATTCAAAAATATATGTGGTGTCTTTTTCAGTCAGATACCTTAAACCTATCAGGTAACTTTTCGCATCATACTCTTTTCCAAAGTTGTTTCCGTTACTGTCGATGAAATTCTTCTTATAGTCATTTATGAAAGCAAATTCTCCGTGTATTTCCAGGCTTGTCGTTATGTTCCTCGAAAAATCTACACCGTATCTTGTTGTCTTGCTTCCGCCTGTGAGGACTATTAAATCAATATCAGTGTCGTAAAATAAAAAATAGAGTTTTCCCGCGAAATTGAGCTTGTCTATGTCTCCGAAGGTGTTGTTTACGTGCTTATAGACAGGTATTAACACAGGCGTAAATGAGATTGTTTTTAACGGCCCCTGAAAACTTTTTATATAGTCGGCAGATGCGACTATAAACCCCTCAAGGCTCAATTCAGGGTCGTCAGGGTCTTTGGGCCTGTCCACAAAGGCCACTGGGTTCCACGCATAACCCTTTCCCCATTTCAGTGTTTTTTTGCCGACATCAATTGATAGGGAAGACGAAGGCTTTACGGATAGGAACCCCTCATAAATAGTTGTCTGCTGGTCTTCGCCAAGATAGGATTTTTTGTAGTCGGTGTTTGTCTTTACAAGCAGCTTTGAGATTCCTTTTTCAAGACTGCCTTCAAGTTGCAATTTGGCGTCATATTCTTCGATGGCGCTTCCTTCATCACGGTTGTAGAATTTTAGCTTGTAAAGGGATGCGTTTCTGTCCAATCCGAAAAGCACCGGTTTGAATTCCAGATTGCCTCCGATATGATACGGTTTTTTTTCTATCTCGGAAATGTCAAAAGCGTCTTTTTCCGCAAAAGACGAAGAAGTGCTGCAAAGCGTGAAGAACAGCAACGCAAGGATGAGGCTGATGCGGAGTTGTTTCACCTAAGAGACTCGATGTTCGGCATAAAGGTTAGGGTAAATACCTCATCCTTGAAATCCCTTGCCTTGACCTTCGCGTATATCATGACTGACCTGTATCCCTTGTAAAGCGGGCTGTCCGTCTCAATCACCGCCGGCCTAAGAATGCCTCCGCCGAAGTCCTTAACATCCTTGAAATAGAGGGTCTTTATAAGCATATTTGCCTCTGTCAGGCATTCTATCTTTGTCGGGAGCTTTTTGCCTTTATCTGCCCATATCTTAAGCCTGTCATAGGCTACGGCCTTTGTCTTTGCCTTTAGATAAAGCAGGTATTCGTCTCCCTTTTCCTCAACCTTCTCCACATTATATTCCGCAGTATAATCAAGCTGAAGAATATCTGAGTTATTGAATACGCCGCCTACAACGGACTGGATGCTTGTTATCCTGATGGGCTTGCCTACATTGGGGATGTAAAGCCACATATTGTCTCCGAGCCTTAAAGTGCTTCTGCCCTTTTCGCTTGCAGGAGCAAGAAATAAGGATGCAACTTTGTCTGCCCCCTTTTTTACAGTGAACAGCGTAAACTCTTTTTTCCTGCCGTCGGGCTCGATGTTTATAAGCTTTCTATAAGACTCATATGACTCAGGACTAAGGTTCCTGTCCACCTGTTTCAAAAGCGCTGTGCCGTCAAGGGCATAAACAGGAATCGCAAATGCCAGGATAGCAAAAGAGATGAGAATTTTTAACATTATATTCCTCCTATACATGTCTCAGCGCCTTGATGGGCTCCATTCGCGAAGCCTTCAATGCGGGCTGGAGACTGGCGATTATAGAGACGATTATTACTGTTATTGATATGGCGGCAATATTGGCAGGGGTTACATTTGCCTGAAGGATTAAGCCCTGCTGCTGTCCGAAATTGAAGGTAATTTTTGATGCATTGAGTATAAGGATTAAAGCAATCCCTACAATATTGCCGATGACTGCGCCTGCAATACCAAGGCAGAATCCCTCGATAACGAACATGTTCAAAATCTTCCCCGGCAAAGTGCCTATTGCCGCTATTGTCCCGATTTCCCTTATTCTCTCATACACGGCCATAACCATCACATTCATTATGCTGATTAAAACAATGGCAATCAACATGAGTTTGATGAAAAAAGTCATTACATCTATCATGCGGGCTATGTTGTAAAACGGAGAAAGCTTTTCCCACGTGTGAAGCTCAAAGACTGGCTTGTCCTGCTGGTTAAGCTCTTCTGAAAGAAGGCTGTCCATCTTTTTGCTGAAGGCATTAAGCTTTCCGAAGTCCCTCAACCTGATGGCGACCTCGCTTATCTCAATATCTTCCATCCTGAGGACTTCTATGGCATCATCTATGTGGACATAGCCGTCCCTGCCTCCGGGGCCGGTTGCGCTTTCAAGCACGCCTGCCACAATGAACTGCTTTCCATTGACAGAGCCGTCTTTATTTGTGGCAACGACCACTATAGTATCGCCGACCTTTACTTTCATGCCCTTAGCAAGAAGTTCCGGTATCCAGATACCCCCCTTCTCAAGATTTTTTTTGCCTTCTATTATTCTTGAGGCAAGGAGCGGGACAGTTTTTAATTCTTTGTCAGGATAGATGCCATTTAATCTAATGTTAGTGGTCTCAACAAAATTGCTGAACATGCCGCCGAATTTTATCCTCGGAGAATAGGCCGTTATTTCCTGCTGTTTATTGAGGATATTTTCAAGCCGTGTTACGGCGCTTGATTTTAGATTTAAATTTAAAGGAAGATTTTCTATGGAAGCCACATAGCCCTTTCGATGAACCTGAAGATGTCCCATCATGGAGTCTGTTATCTGGCCTATCATCATATTTTTGAATGATCCTGAAACAGAGATGAACACGAGGACAAAGACTACGCCTACTGTTATCAAAGAGGCTGTAAGCAATGTCCTCCTCTTGTATCTTAAAAGGTTTCTTATTGCGATTTTGAAGAGATTACCCATTGTTCTTCCCTCCCTTAACCTCTTTGCCTTTCAATTCGCCGTCCTCAAGAACGTAAATAATTTCAGCCTCGCCGACTATCTTCTGGTCATGAGTCGAGAATATAAATGTCGTTCCGAATTCATCCCTCATCTTTTTCATAAGCTCTATCACCATATATGCCGTCTTATGGTCCAGGTTTGCTGTGGGCTCGTCGGCAAGCACGAGCTTCGGGTTTGTAACCAGCGCCCTTGCAACAGCTACTCTCTGTTTCTGCCCTCCGGAGATTTGGTCGGGATATTTGTCTTTCTGCGCAATCATGCCCACGGCGTCCAAAAGTGCAGTGACTCTCTTTTTCCTTTCGGCGGCAGGTGCGCTTTGCACCATAAGGAGCGGATATTCGATATTCTCATAAACGGTGAGCACAGGGATAAGATTGAAATCTTGAAAGATAAACCCTATGTTGTTGCCTCTGAATGATGCGCTTTGTTTTCTGCTGAGATGTAATACGTCTGTATCCGCCACAGTTAGTTTTCCCTCTGTAGGTTTATCAAGGCATCCGATGAGGTTCAGAAGGGTTGTCTTTCCGCTTCCTGAGGGACCTACAAACGAGACAAAAGACGCAGGGGCTATCGCAAAGTTTAAACCCTTTAGTGCCTTAACTGTTACTTCACCTGTTTTGTAATCTTTGTGAATGTTCTCAGCGGCTATTAATGACACGGCTGTCTCCTTTTCAAGAGCCCTGCCTCCGGCTCAAGGCAGGGCTCTTTTGTATTTTATTTTCTCCATCCTGACCATGAGGGAATACCCGATGCATCTCTAAGGATAAGCACATTATCTCCCTTTTTAACTTCCGATGCGATGATGGCCGGTTTCCCCATGACGGTTATTCTTGAACCTTTAACTTCGATCTTATCGCCCTTCTCAATTTTAGTATCGAGCCTTTCGATATACCACTCAGGGCCAAGATGGACGGAAATAGTTTCTTTATCAGTTTTAAGCGTCACGTGCACGCCGGAATGCATTCCTTTCACGGGTGTGACCTTGTCCACCGTTTTAACGGTTCCTGAAATGGTTTCTACTGTTTTAGTGTCATACATCCTCTGATACTGCGTTCCCATGCCCCAGCCGCCGCTCCCGCGATATCCTTTCCATGCGGCGAGTGCTGCCGATGCGGTAAAGAGAAGTATTACTGCTGCTGCCAATCCTATAATTCTTTTTGCCTTCACGATATCCTCCTTGAGCTATACCCCGTAAAATTTGTCATTTTTATAGGCCGTCCTGAAGCAGACCGGCCTATAAATTAAATGCTACTTTGTGCTTATTTCCTTCGTCGTTTTAAAGAGAACCCAGCTGTCTTTCCCGATACTTCCCACCTCAGGGCCATACTGAAATCTTAGTTCCACGTTCACATCCAGATTTTTGGTATTTTCAGGAAACTTTATATCATAGGTCTCCACCTTTGTCTGGAGAGGCTGAAAGGTGTTGTCTTCAAGAAAGCTAAGTTTATTTGCCGGGCCATAAACCATCTGATCCCCCTCATTACGGCTGTCGCCCGCATGAAGCATGTATATTTTTTCAGATTTAAAAGCCTCTTTTCCATCTTTAGTCTTTGCGGTCACATCCAGGACCACTCTTTTTGGAGACGGTCAGCCGTCAGGTATTCTGTGTCCTGCATTATTCGTTATCTTAACAACGACTTTTGCAGAAGGCGGCAATTTAGCCAATTCAATTGATTTATATCCCTTCTTAACATCAACTTCCACATTCAAGGCTCTCTTGACCATTTCAGGATCATTGTAGTTACGATCCCTGAAGCTGAACATGGAGTGGCCGTCAACTTCTTTCATGTGACATTCCTGGCAGGTCTTGTCCCCTCCGCTCGGCAGATATGCATTTAAATAACTTCCATAGAGCGTTGAACACTGGGTAGTTACGGGCCTGTCAATCAATGGGCCCTGATGGCACTGCCCGCACATAACAGATGCGGTCATTGTGGCGCTTTTCTTTCTATTTTTGTATTTTTTGTCGCCATGTGTTCCTTCTTTAGTGCCGTATACGGCATCTTTTTCAGGTTTTCCGTCCCGCCACTGGTGAGTAACAGCCATTTTGTTGTGGCAGACAAGGCAGTTGATATTAACCTTGGCGAGAGTTGCCTTGTCGTTCTTCATGTATGCCTCTGCTATCTGTGAGGCAACTTCATCAGTGGCATCCTCTATCTGGGGCAGATGGCATTTGAAGCAAGTTGTTGTCCAGTGATACACCGTAACATCTTTCGCCTCTTTTACCCCGGAGTGTTTGAAGGACATCCAGTTTTTTATAGCGCCCTGAACTCCGCCCATTGTCCGTGGCGTTCCTATAAGTGATTTTGAATGGATGGATTTTTCCCATTCGGCAAAGATTTTGGCATGGCACTGTTTGCATGAACTTACATCATACATCTTTGCAAGCTCATCAACAGTCTTTGCCTTCTTCTCAGCAGCGAATGCCATTAAGGGAATAGTTACAAAAAACAAAACTGCAATTAACTTTAAGAACCTCATAATGTAATCTCCTTTCTTCAAGTTTAGTTCTTTGTTCAGGTCAGTTCCTCAAAACTATACTATGAATATCACCTCCTTTAAAATACAGGCGTGGGCACTTGGCCCCAGCCTGTTTCCCGTGAAAGTTCTTTAAGTTCTAAGACTTTGAGATTATGAATATCAATGTCAGCCATAAAACCTGGAATTCTCACTGCATTAACCGCAAAGGCATCATAAGGCTTATCTCCCTTTGTGTTGTCTATCTTAAGAAATATCAGCCTTCTGACTACGCCGTTGCCTTCAGCGCTATGTGCGTGTGTATGCATTGCGTGATGGCCTTCCTCCAGATGACGGAAGGGATGGAATATCCAATCCGTAATCATAGAGATTGTATGGTGCTGCTTGTAAAGCTTCCATTCGCCGCCAGTGTCTGCAATGAGACCCTGCATTATATAGTTCTGAGGCAGGAAGTAAACGAGATAAACCTTATTATCATCAAGTCTCTTCCGGATTTCTTCCAAGCTGATGACATCGCCCATTCTGTGGTCCATCTTAAACCTGTCTTTATCGGCAATTGAAATAGCAGTTACATTGCCTTTGTTCCACAACGGCAGATGCCGTATGGTATAAGCCCTTAGTGAAAATGCTCCGCCTAAGACAATCATAACAAGTACGCAGAAAACTGCAAGCTTGCGTATAGCGCCGGAAGGCAAGAGCACTTCTTCAAACCTTTTAGGCAGAAACATTCCTGTACTGCCGATATGTTCACGATAACTATCGCCGTACTGATTTAACATCCGCCTCTCCTCGTCCTTTGCCAGGAAATAGTACATAAGCACCATCGCAAGCCAGAGGACGATAACAAGAAATCGCGGCCAGAGGATGGAAAGCCCGATGCCCGCAACTGCAAGATTAAGATATTGCGGATGCCTGATATACGAATACAAACCTTTAAGTACGGCTCCTTTTTTTAGGAACTTATGGGAATAGACCTGCAGGGCGCAGATGAAAAACAATCCCATGCCTCCGACAAAAAGTATTGATCCCATAACACGGATGAATTTCAGAAATCCATCAGGCGGGACAATCATATGCGGAAGGAAAAAAGCGCTGAGCCACTTTGTTGCCGGATATTTTGCAAGCTCAAGCAGAAAGGGTTTAAACACCGAATAGAAAAATCCGGCAAACGGGCTTATCATGATGAGTATCTCAAGCCCTATAATAAAATAAAGCACAACTGCGCTGCTGAACACAGTTTTCCTGGTATTCATATCTGAACCTCCTGTTTTTACTTCCTGAATAGCAGTAAACGCCATGCGATAGTGGATATCCCGCTTATTCAGGAATGTTCAATGATGCTGTATTGAGGTTTAAACAGGACGGGGAGGTTTTAGAGGCGGTTCTGCGAAGATATTTTTGTAAGGATACATATCCGGAATGGAGCAGGAGACTTCAGGCAAAGACATCGGCTTTGCATTTATTGAACTGCCAACGGTAAAAACGAAAGTCTGACCTGCCTGAAACATGGCTTTCTTAGCAGAGTCATCCGCATCAGTTTTTGACGGGGAATATTTTTTTAGAGGGCAGTGATGGACTTCTTTTGCCGTAAACCCTGTCTTTGCAGCCAAGCCGTAAGGGCAGGTGTTCTGGATAATAAGAGAAACCGCCAAAACCAATAAAAATAGTTTCATGAGTTTCATTGCATATATTATAGATAAAATTTGAATAAATTGTGAAGGTAGCAAATATCAAACATTAAAAACCTATCTCTGTTCCCTTATCAATGCTGTATATAAGATATATCTGATAATTTTTTACCCGCGGCTGCCTTAATGTATAATCGGTTTTGTGCCAGAAGAATACCCACGGAGCATCGCCAACAATCATATCCTCAGCCTTTTCATAATACATATCTCTTTCTTTTGCCGTTTGTGCGTGCTGGCCTTTTTCAATAAGAGAATCCACAACGGGATTTTTATATCTTGCCCTGTTTCCGGCAGGTCCCGAATTTGCTGAATGGAACAAAGGGAAGAGAAAGTTTTCAGGGTCAGGATAATCGGCAAACCATCCGAGCCAGAACATGTCGGGCTCGCCTTTATTTATTGCCTCCTTGTATGCGCTCCATTCAAGCTGCTTTATATTTGCCTTAATCCCAACTTCTTTGAGATATGATTGTATTACCTCTGCGATATCAACCATCTCATTATCAGGAGTGATGAAGAAATTGACTTCAAGCCCGTTTGGATAACCGGCGGCTTTTATTAATTCCATGGCCTGTGCCGGATTATAGTCATAGGATTTCGGCGTTTTCCATTTTCTCAAAATTTCAGGCACGGGCCCTGACGCAATTCTTCCTCTGCCTTCAAAAAAAGTCGTTAGAACCTTCTCTCTGTCTATTGCATGGTTCATTGCCTTTCTAAGCGTCTTATTGTCAAAGGGTTTCTTGGAACAGTTTAATCCAAGATAATATGTATTTATGCCGTTTATTGCGGATATATATTCCGCCTGTTCTTTGTCATGCTTAAAGCGTGAAAAAGCGGACGAGGGAATTCCAATCACATCAAGATTGCCGAGTTCAAATTCCGTTATTGTTGTGAGGTCTTCGGGTATTATTTTATAGGCTATGCCTTTGATTTTTGGAAGGCTGTCAAAATAATCGGTTCTCGCCTCAAATAAAAGCTCTCTGTTCGGGAGCCAGTGTTTGAGGATAAACGGCCCGGTGCCTGAAGGATGAGATGAAAAGTCCACTCCCCATTTTTCCACTTCTTCCTCAGGGACTACATAAGCGGCAGTCATCGCAAGGAGATTCAGAAATGGCGAAAAAGGTTTATCAAGTGTTATCTCAAGCATGTAATCGTTTACCGCCTTTATGCCTGAAACCTCTTCTGCTTTACCATTCATAAAGTCTCTTGCGCCTTTTATTTTGTCAAAGACCCATGTGTTCGGAGACCTTGTTTTTGGGTTAAGGACTCTCTCAAACGAGTATTTGAAGTCTTTGGCAGTTGCTTCTCTGTTGTTGGAGAACATCACGCCTTTTTTTAATTCAAATCTGTAAACAAGCCCGTTTTCCGATATTATCCACTTTGATGCTATGTCCGGAATGATATTTAAGTCCTTATCCATTTTGATCAGCCCGTTAAAGAGCTTGGCTGAAAGAGAGCCTCCTGTAACATCCACAATAAGCGCAGGGTCAAGTGTCGTCGGGTTTGTATTAAGCCTGTAATAGATATAGCCGGGAAGGCGGTTTTGCGGCGAGCATGATAAAATAAAAAGCAGTAAACAAGTGCACACAATTAATGGAAGGGGATGGTATTTGAGCGGTTTTTTTGTCCCGATAGCTATCGGGACAAAACCTCGGAGAGCGATAGCCCGAGAATGAGCGAGAATGCTATCCCCTTCCATCTGCATAGGTTTTAACCATAAGGTTATTTATCCTGTTCATCTGATTTCTTTGTTTCTTCTTTTTTCTCTTCAGCTTTTTCTCCCGGAATCTTATATTCCTCAAACACCCATTTGCCGAGGTCCAGAAGCCTGCATCTTTCAGAACAGAACGGTCTGCACGGGTTTTCCTCCCATGTCGTTGTCTTTTTGCACATAGGGCATTTAATTTTCATAGTATATTTTAACTGTTTTTCTTTTTTTTAGCTTTCAAATATCAGATGGTTTCTGTTAAAATTAACTCACTGTAGAGAAAACGACTTTAGAGTTAAAAGTGATTTATCACTATTCCTTCATTTTTAACTTTCAACTTTTAACTTTTAAGACAGCGGAGGGTAATAATGGATTATTTTTTAACTGAAGAACAGGCAATGATACGAGACCTTGCAAGGCAGATTGCGGAAGAGAAGATAGTGCCTGTAAGAAGAGAGCTTGACGAGAAAGAAGAATTCCCGCGGGAGATAATGAAGATGATGGCACAGGCAGACCTGTTCGGGCTTTTTATACCGGAAGAATACGGAGGACTCGGAAAGGGCAGCCTTGAGTTGTGCATTGCTGTTGAGGAACTCTCAAGGGCCTGCCTTGGCGTTTCTACAACTTATGCTGCAAATGCGCTTGGATCATATCCAATCCTGCTTTTCGGCTCTGATGAGCAGAAAAAGAAATATCTGCCCGACATAGCTTCAGGTAAAAGGCTCGTTGCATTCGGCCTTACCGAAGCAAATGCCGGAAGCGATGCAGCAGGTATACAGACAACTGCAAAACTTACAGGGAATGAATATGTGCTTAACGGCACAAAGCAGTGGATAACGAACGGCGGCGAGGCAGAGGTATATACGATAATTGCCCTGACTGATAAGACAAAGGGGCCGAGAGGCGCATCTGCTTTTATCGTGGAAAAAGGAACTAAGGGATTTACTTTCGGCAAGAAGGAAGAGAAGATGGGGATCAGGGCCTCTTCCACAACCGAGCTGATATTTGAGAATTGCAGAATCCCGAAGGAAAATCTCATAGCGAAGGAAGGTATGGGTTTTGTTGTTGCCATGAAGACTCTGGATAACTCAAGGGGCGGTGTTGGCGCTCAGGGAGTTGGAGTTGCGCAGGGAGCTTTTGAGGAGGCTGTGAAGTTTGCTAAACAAAGGGTTCAGTTCGGCCATCCGGTAATAAGTTTTCAGGCCGTGCAGCACATGCTTGCCGATATGGCTACTGATATAGAGGCTGCAAGGGCGCTTGTTTATGCTGTTGCAAGATTCATAGACAGCGGCGCAAAAGATGTAACCAAGGAATCAGCGATGGCAAAGGTTTTTGCTACGGATGTCGGCATGAGGGTCACGACAAATGCTGTTCAGGTTATGGGCGGCTCAGGTTATATGAGGGAGTATCCTGTTGAGAAGATGATGAGGGACGCAAAGATACTCCAGATTTATGAGGGAACAAACCAGATTCAAAGGAATGTCATAGGACAGGCTATTACGAAAAAGCACAAATAAAAAAAAGACACTTGAATCATAGGACTTGCTACAATTCCTCAAGATTCCACTTTTCAAGACCGGTTTTTATTCGGCTTATGTCTTTTTTTTCGTCCATTGCCTTTTTAATTTTTTTCCAGCCGTTAATATCCCCATAAAGTGTACAGCCTGCAATGCGATTATCTTTTATAACGAGTTTTTTGTATATAAGACCTTCACTGTCTTTTTGTGCGATTGCTTCAAGTTTTTTGTCCGGGTCTATATCTCCCGCTGAAATGAGATTTATTCCGGCTATCTTCAGGATGTTTGAAGGCAGTGTGCCTGTATAGACTGTGCTGCCTCCTGCCATATTGATTCCCGCAATCTTTCCCTGTTCCTCTGCCGCAGGCCATATGCCATAGCAGATGCCTTTGTGCTCTGCAATGTCGCCCGCAGCATATATGCCGTTAAGCTCCGTCTCAAGGCTGTCATTTACCGGAATCCCTTTACTGCACTTAATGCCAAGTTTATCAGCGAGTTCTGTATTGGGTTTAACTCCGGCAGATATTATTACCATATCGCAGTCAATAATTGTGCTGTCATCAAGTATAACGCTCTTAACCTTTTCATCCCCGGTTATCTCCCGTGTCTTTGCGCCGAGGAAAAAGGCAAATCCCATTTTTTCCATCTGTGTTTTCAGGATTTCAGCGCCATCCGTGTCCATCTGCCTTGGAAGCAGTCTCGGGAAGAACTCCACCACAAATACTGAATGCCCCGTCTTCCTCAGGCTGTTTCCAACCTCAAGTCCAAGAACTCCGCCCCCTATCAGAACGACTCTCTTTGAATGTTCAGCATATCTTTTTATCTCAATGGCGTCTTTAAGCGTTCTTAGCGTAAACACGCCTTTTTTGTCAGAGCCGGAGATTGGCGGGACGAATGAAATGCCTCCCGCTGCAATAAGAAGCCTGTCGTATTTTGGTATATGCCCTGAATGTGTGATGACCTCTTTTTTGTTTTTATCTATCTCAGAAACAGGCGTGTTAAGCAGCAGCTTTATGTTGTTTTTTTCATACCATGCGTCTTTATAAATTACAAGGCTGCTTTCATCCGCATCACCGCTTATGAAGTCCATGAGCCTTATGCGGCTGTAAAAAGGATAAGCCTCGTCAGAGAGTATGGTTATTTCACCATCGGCATCAATCTTTCTTATGTTGATTGCGGCAGTTGTCCCTGCAACTCCATTGCCGATAACGATGTATTTCATTCAGCCTTTCCCGACTCTAACATTATCGTTACCGGCCCGTCATTGGTGATATGCACCTGCATATAAGCCGCAAAATCGCCTGATGCTGTTTTTATGCCGGTTTTTTTTAGTTCTTCTATGAATCTCAGATACATCTCCTTTGCCCTTGACGGCTCTTCGGCATTATCAAATGAGGGGCGGTTGCCTTTCCTGCAGTCCGACGCAAGCGTAAATTGGGACACAACAAGAGCCTCGCCTTTTATGTCCTCAACAGAGAGGTTCATCTTTCCATCGGAATCTTCAAAAATTCTGAGGGATGAAACTTTTTTTACGAGGTAATCAAGCTCTCTTGTCGTATCTCCCTTCTCAATGCCAAGGAAGATAAGCAGTCCTCTCTCTATTGCGCTGATAGTCCTGCCGTCAATTTCAACGCTCGCCTTAGAAACCCTCTGGATTAATGCTTTCATGGCCTTTCTTTTAATACCACATGGTCGCTTCAAAATCAGGCGTGGGGACTGTTACGCTTATATTCCCCCTCCACGGACAGCGCTCAATCTCATCGCCATTTCTGTAAGCTGTGATGAAGAGGTTGAGTTCATCCTCTGCTTTGGCTTTTATATCTTTGAACGGTATGGCTATTTCAAGTACGTCCTGCATTGCCGCTTCAGTGATGTCTTTCATCTTTTCCCATTCGCCATTTTTCTTTTCAAAAAGTCCGGCTTGCGCCAATCCGTCTCTGTTTGACACATTTATCCTGAAAGCAAACGGCTTTGAGATATTTATGGAAAAGGTTGTATCAGGCGGGAAATCATTAAATGATGTCTTCGGGTCTATCCTCAAGAACAATGTGTTCTGGTTAAAGCCATAGTAGATATATGACACAAGGCTTTCTGCTTTATGCATGCTTCCGCCTGATTTTCCGACTGCTATGTGCGCGCCCTGATACCATTCATAGTAGCTCGTAACCATGCCGTCTATTTTAGGATTTATGAACCCCCGGATTATTACTTCAGGAGCAATTGCCCTGTTTTCTCTAAGCACAGGGACAAAAAGATTTGCTGGAGTCTCTTTCCCAATTACCCTGTATACTTTCATGAGGTTTAATCTGAAAAGTTCATCAAATTCTTCCTGAGTCTCTGTCTGGTGTTCGTCGCCATACCACCAATTCCAGTCACTGCCCTCGGCGACATATATTGCCTGCCAAGCCTCATCAACCGGTTTATCATGATTAAGTCTTGTAAAGGCTTCAAGGTCGGTTCGTGCATCATTCAGATAATCCCATGCGATATTATCTTCCTCATGGCCTATCCAGATGCCGTAATTTGCATTTATCCATGAGCCGGCGTAAACCTTGCCAAGCCTTTCTCCTGAGTCGTATTTAAGAAATTCTGACACGGTTACGGCCTTTAACCGCTTTTCATTTGAAAGCCGTTCGTAAAGGCAGCGCAGGAAATCATGCCCGTCATTTCTGAAATGTTCCCATGCGTTTTCACCGTCTAATATTATCGGAACAATGCAGGGCCTGTCCTGAGGAAGCGAGGAACGGATATGCAGCAGCCTGTTTATAAGGTCATCTGCCGCACTCTCAGGTTCCCATTCAGAATACACAAACCCTATAAGGTCCGAGAGTTTATGATCCCTGAATATTATAGAGACATCTGAAAAATTGTAAGGCCTGTAAAAACGTGACGGCTCAGTTATGCCGCCTGAATAGTCTCTCAGCCTTATGCCGAGCGAATTTGCCAGTATGCCCTCGTCCGTGGCAGCCCATTTTATGCCTTCTGCATGAAGCGCCCTGATGACATCTTCGCTTACAGAGCCTTCTGAGGGCCACATGCCTGCTGGTCTGTAACCGAATGTCTTCTCAAAATATTCTATGGCGTCCCTTATCTGCTTCACCGCATCTTCAGGGCTTGAGAATCTTTTCTGCGGCAGCCTTACATGAGGCATGGCTATTTTTGATGAGTCCGTATCCCATAAGAGCGGCAGGATTGGGTGATAGAACGGAGAAGCTGATAATTCTATCTGCCCTTTTGCATTGAGTTCTTTGTATTTCGGAATTATTTTTTTTAAGATTTCAAGCTGTTTCTCTATCAGAAGTTTTTTTTCATCTTCGGTGTATCCCCTGCCTTTTCTTACAAGTTCGCTCAGAAAAGGATCTCTTCTTCTGTACACCGGGTCTATCCAGCTGAGGTTAAACAGCACCTGAAGGTCCATGAAATCTTGCGCTGTAAAATATTTTATTGTCCTTGCCAGTTCTCCTTTTATAAAGCGCAGCCCCCGTTTGACAAGCAGTTCGTAGTATCTCGGGAACGGCCTTATCATGTGGTCCCAGTTTGCAAGGAAGAAGTTCTCAAGCATGAATATCTTATCGGCATCTGTAAGGTCCTGAGGATTTTTCATGGTAACAATCAGATAAATGTCCATTGCATTATTTTCAGTATAATCCCTCAGCTGCTCAAGCAGGGACGGCACAAGGTTAAAGGTCTGCTTTATATCCGGAAAATCCTCAAGTATTTCAACCATGTCAAGATAGTCTTTTGTGCCGTGAAGCCTCACCCACGGGAGCCGGTATATTCCCGTGAACGGGTCTTTGTAATAAGGCTGGTGCATGTGCCAGAGGAAGGCAATGTGAAGCGGATTATCTGTCATACTGAAAAATATATTCGTCAGGTCTTGCCAGGCCGAACTCTTCCCGCGCGTACTTCTCAGCATAAAACGGATTTTCCTTCAGGGATTTTATCTGGGTCTTAATGCGGGTGTTTTCTTTTTCAAGTTCAGTTATTTCTTTTTGAAGGTTAAGTTTTCTGTTTGAAAGCTCTCTGTATTTCAACAGCCCGGCATCTCCGAGAAGAAGATTTGTCGCAAGATAGAGGAAACTCAGTATTATGAGAATAAAGGTAATGAGCCTCTTTTTTTTAATCTCAGATGCAACCTGTTTTCTTAAAAGGTTATCCGAACTCATTTCCTTAGATTATAGAATGTTTCAACGCCTTTGTATATAGCGGAATCAGCAAGTTCTTCTTCAATCCTGAGCAGCCTGTTATATTTTGCCACCCTCTCGCTTCGCGCAAGCGAGCCTGTCTTAATAAACCCCGTGTTGCACGCAACTGCGAGGTCCGCTATTGTTGTGTCCTCAGTTTCGCCGGACCTGTGAGAGATGACAGCAGTATAGCCTGCTCTCTTTGCCATCTCTATGGCGTCGAGGGTCTCGGTCAGCGTGCCTATCTGGTTTAGCTTGATTAAAATGGAGTTGGCTATCCCATCCTTAATTCCTTTTTTAAGGATTTCCGTATTTGTGACAAACACATCATCTCCGACAAGCTGCACTTTTTTGCCGAGCCTCCCGGTGAGGATTTTCCATCCGGCCCAGTCGTTTTCCGATAAACCGTCCTCAATGGAAAGCACCGGATATTTGGTTATGAGGTTTTCATAGTATGAAACCATCCTGTCCGAAGATACATTTCTGCCTTCAAAATTATATCCCTTGCCGGAATAAAATTCTGATGCTGCCGCGTCAAGCGCTATATAAATATCTTTGCCGGGTTTATAGCCCGACATTTTAATGGCGGCCATTATAAGTGTGATTGCCTCCTCATTGCCTTTAAGAACAGGAGCGAATCCGCCCTCATCACCTACGGCAGTGTTCAGCCCTTTTTTCTTGAGAATACTTTTAAGATTGTGAAACACCTCAACGCCTGCCCTCAGCGCTGATGCGAAATCATTAAATCCGGCAGGCATTATCATAAACTCCTGAATATCAAGATTGTTGTCTGCGTGCGCGCCTCCGTTAAGGATATTCATCATCGGGACAGGAAGTTCCTTTGCGTTGCATCCGCCGATATATCTGTAAAGTGGCATTCCTGCCTCTTCTGCCGATGCCTTGCATACGGCAAGGGATACGCCGAGTGTTGCATTTGCGCCAAGCCTGCTCTTATTTCTGGTTCCGTCAAGCTCTATCATCAGATTATCTATGTAAGTCTGGTCGCAGGAATCTATGCCTCTTAGTTGAGGAGCTATTGCCTTGAGAACATTTCTGACGGCATTTGTGACGCCCTTTCCGTGAAATCTCTTGCCGCCGTCCCTGAGCTCAAGCGCCTCTCTCGTGCCTGTTGATGCACCTGACGGCACTGCCGCTCTGCCGGATACTCCGCTGCTGAGAAACACCTCAACCTCAACTGTCGGATTTCCCCTTGAATCAATTATCTCCCGTGCATGTACGTCTGTAATTAATCCCATAAATGCCTCCGCCTAAAATTTATTAGCCGCGTTTATTTCTTGGGCGGCATATGCACCGCCCCGTTGTGAACGTCTTCAGAAGCTTCCATGATTCCCTCTGATAATGTCGGGTGCGCGTGTATAGTATTCGCAATGTCTCTGACCTTCAGCCCTGCCTTCATTGCGACTGCTCCCTCATGAATAAGGTCTGATGCATGCGGCCCTATGATGTGCATTCCGAGGAGTTTGTCGGTGGCTTCATCTGCAATTACCTTTATGAAGCCTGCTATTTCTCCCATTGCATGAGCCTTGCCCAGGCCTCTGAACTGGAAATGGCCTGTTCGTATCCTGACGCCTTTTTCTTCCGCCTGCTGCTCTCTCAATCCTACCGATGCAATCTCAGGAGACGTGAATATCGCCGCCGGCACAGTGCCGTAATCCATCTTCTCATTGTGCCCCATGATATTTTTCGCCGCGACAATTCCCTGAGTTGAGGCAGTATGCGCAAGGAGCATTCCTCCTGTTACATCTCCTACGGCATAAATATCAGAAACATTTGTCTCCATTTTTTCATTTACCGCTATCTCTCCCTTTTTGCCTTTTTGAACGCCGGTGTTTTCAAGTCCGATGCCGTCAGTGTTAAGCGCCCTTCCGATTGATACGAGAACCTTTTCAGCAACAAGCTCCTTGCCGTCCGACATAAAGGCGTGGACGCCGTCTTCCTTTACCTCAACCTTTTCCACCTTAACATTAGTATGAAGTTTTATCTTTTTCTTTTTCAGTTCCTTTTCAAGAAGCCCGGATATTTCCATATCCTCCGTGACAACTGCGCGTGGCATCATCTCAACCATCGTCACGTCAGAGCCGAGTTCTTTATAGATGCAGGCAAATTCGCAGCCTATGACTCCTGCGCCGATGATAAGCATGGATTTTGGTATCTCCGTGAGGTTCAGCGCGTCATCGCTTGAGAGTATGCTTTTCCCGTCAAAGATGAAAGAGGGAATCTGCGCAGGCCGCGAGCCCGTTGCTATTATTATTTTGTCAGCCTCAATCTTTTCAGATGAGCCGTCCTTGCCTTTTACCTCAATCTCCTTCTGCGAGAGCAGGGCGCCCCTGCCTTCTTTTAAAGTTACTCCCCAGCTTTTGAACAGGCCTCTGATTCCTTTTACCTGAATGCCTATTACCTTATCTTTTCTATCGTTTATTTTCTGAAGATTAGGGATAATCTCACCTTTGAGCTCTATGCCGAATTCTTCAAGGACTTTTGCCTTTGAATAGGCCTCTGCCGATGCGACAAGCGCCTTTGTAGGTATGCAGCCCCTGTTAAGGCAGGTTCCTCCCACCTCTATGTCTTCTATCACAGTAACCTGCGCTCCAAGTTGCGCAGCCTTGAGCGCCGAGACATATCCGCCGGGTCCGGCGCCAAGTATAGCAACTTTCATTTTGCTTCTTCCTCGACGTATTTAGCATAGTCCGCGGTGTCCATGAGGTCGTCAATCTCAGAATTGTCATCCATCTCAATAACGGCTACCCAGCCTTTGCCGTATGGGTCCTCGTTGATTATTTCGGGAGATTCCGAAAGGTCGTCATTAACTTCAGTGACGGTGCCGCTTACGGGGCTGATGACCGAAGAGGTTGCCTTTGTGGACTCAATTTCCGCAAGTTCGCTGTTTGCCTCAATTGTCGTATCAGTTTCAGGCAAGTCAATATACACAATATCTCCCAGAGCGTCCTGCGCATAATCCGTTATGCCGATAGTTGCCTTTTTGCCTGACACTTTTACCCATGTGTGCTCTTTGTGGTATTTAAGATCTTCCGGATACATTCTCCCCTCCTCCTGCGGATTTTGATAGTGTTGAATTAATTATCACACGGTTTTGATATTTGTCAAGAAACTAATTTGCATCGGTTATAATCTTTTTTCATATATGCGGTACTGCTTGTACAGCTTTCCGCCCGTCATCTCAACAATTCTCTGCACAGGGATATTATCCTCAAGTATCCATGAAAACTCAACTCTTTTATAGCCTCCTTTTTTTATGCCTTTGAATCCTTCCCTGAAAAGAATTGCGTCCACGCCTTTATTCCTGTAATCTTTTTTGATGCCAAGGAGCAGCAGTCTGAGGTCTTTTATCTTTTTTGAGTAATAAAAAGCCTTCATTATCGTAACCGGATTGAGCCTGCCGTTCATATGCGCCAGCACGCTGTTGAAGTCAGGAAGAAGCCCCAGAAAACCGACAGGTTTGCCGTTGTCTTCCGCAATCAGCGTAAGCTCCGGAACCACTATCTGCCTGAGCCTGCTTCCCATGTAATCAATCTCATCGTCCGTAAGCGGTATAAAGCCCCAGTTATTTTCCCATGCAGAATTATAAATCTCTTTGAATACTTTCATCTCGTCCGAAAATTTTTTTTTGTCCACAGGCCGCACAGTGACGCCGCGTTTTTCCGCTATTGCCGCAACCCTGAGAACTTTTTCAGGAGGAGAATCTTTCACGTCATAGATGTAAGCATAGAGGTCCTTTGCCTTATGCAGGCCGCAGCCTTCCATTAAACCGGCATAGTAAGGCATGTTGTACGGAGTCATCAGCATCGGATACTCCTCAAAGTTGCTAATGAGAAAGCCGCATTCTTCATTGGTTGAAAAATTCATCGGCCCTCTGACTATCTCCATGCCTTGTTTTCCGAGTTCTTCCGCTGCCGTATCCAGCAGCGCTGATGAGACCTTGACGTCATTGACGCATTCAAAAAACCCAAAAAAACCCGCCTTATCTTTATGAAACATGGCATGCCGCCGGTTCACTATTGAGATTATTCTGCCTGCGCACTTCCCGTCTCTTTCAGCAATGAAATATCTGACTTTTGCGTGATTGAAAAACGGATTTTTATCTGAGAATTGTTCCTTAAGTTCTTTTATCAGCGGCGTGACATAAAAAGGATTTTTAGAATACAAAGAAAGCGGGAATTTTATAAATGCATCAAGGCCCTTGCCGGTTTTGACCTCTATGACCTTTATAGAGTTCAAGATTTGTCTTCAAGTTACTCTATCAGTCCCAAGGCCCTGCCGGTTTTTTCAAAAGCGTTGAGGACGATATCAAGATGCCCGTCTGTATGGGTTGCCATATAACTTGTTCTTATAAGTGCCTTCCCGTTCGGCACTGCAGGGCTTACCGCAACATTTGCAAACACCCCTTCTTCCTGCATCATCATTGCCATCTTAAACGCCAGTTCATTATCCCCGACTATTACGGGAATAATCGGCGTCTGGCTCGGGCCTGTCTCAAATCCGAGTTCTCTGAGTCCTTTGAGCATCCTGTTTGTGTTTTTCCAGAGCCTTTCTCTTCTTTCCGGTTCATTTTCTATGATATCAACTGCCGCGCTTACGGCAGCTACCGAGGCAGGGGGCGGGCTTGCGCTGAATATCAGCGCGCGCGCAAAGTGTTTTATGTAATGGACTATGTCGGAGTCTCCTGAGATGAATCCGCCTATGGAGGCAAGTGATTTGCTGTAGGTCCCCATGATGAGGTCCACTTCATCTTCAAGACCGAAATGCTCTGCCGTGCCTCTGCCTGTTTTGCCGAGGACACCGATACCGTGGGCGTCGTCAACCATCAGCCGCGCATCATACTTTTTTGCAAGTTCCACGATATCAGGGAGTTTTGCGATGTCTCCTTCCATGCTGAATACGCCGTCAACGATGATTAATTTGCCTTTATACTTGTTTTCTTCCAGCACCCTTTTCAGGTCAGCCATGTCATTGTGCCTGAATTTCTTTACATCTCCATAGGACAGCCTGCATCCGTCAATGATACTTGCGTGGTCCATTTTATCTATGATTACAATATCGTCTTTTCCGATGAGGGCAGAAATTACTCCGAGATTGACCTGAAACCCTGTTGAGAAAATAAGCGCAGCATCTTTTCGCATAAACCGCGCGAGTTTAGCTTCCAGAGCGACATGAATATCCAGAGTCCCGTTCAAAAAACGCGAGCCGGCGCAGCCTGAACCGTATTTTTTCACAGCCTCAATGGCGGCTTCTTTTACCTTCGGATGGTTTGTCAGCCCCAGATAATTGTTTGAGCCCACCATAATCATTCTTCTGCCGTTTATTATGACTTCAGGGTCCTGAGCGCTTTCTATGACTCTGAAATAAGGATAAAGCCCGTAAGATATCAATTCCTTTGCCTTTGTAAACTTGAGGCATTTTTCAAAGATATCCGGTGCTTTGTTTACAGCCACCGATGGATCCTGTACCAATCCGCTGTCCATTTTACACCTTCCTTTATTCCTACGTTTGGGATGAAGCCAAGTTCATTTCTTGCTTTTGTTGAATCACACGTCCAGTAAGGGTGCTGCAATTCTTTTATCTTGTCCGTGTTTATAATATTACCCTGACTGCCAAGTTTTTGTCCAATGCCTGCAATCAGCGGCATTAAAGATTTCGGTATTTTTAATCTTACCGGTTTTGTTCCGAGAGTAAAGGCTATAGCTTCTGTTATTTCTTCATTTGAATATATCACGCCGTCGGAGAGATAAAAAATTTCACCTTCCGCTTTTTGGCTTTCAGCGCAGAGAATAGTCCCCCTGACAAGGTCGTCCACATACAACAGTGAATAGCAGCATTTTCCCCAGCTCAGGGAGATGCCTTTTTTCAGGAGTTTGAAAAAGATATAAAAATCCTTGTCCCTCGGGCCGTATACGGCCGGCGGCCTGATGACAGTCACGGGTATGGTGTTTTTGTGCCTCATAACAATGCGTTCGCCTTCAAGTTTGCTCCTGCCATAGGCTGAGACTGGCTTTGGTTCGCCTGTCTCTTTAGACGGCGCGCTGTCGCAGCTCGGCCCTGCTGCGGCTAAACTGCTCAGATAAACAAAGCGCTTGACAGCAGGATTTTTTTCAATTACCGCATTAATAAGATTCTCTGTGCCGAGCGCGTTGGCAGAAAAAAAGTCTTTTTCATTTGCCGCCTTTGTAAGCCCTGCAAGGTGAAAGATATAATCAAAACCGGCGGCTGCACTGAGGAGGGATTCTTTCACTGCGCAGTCTGCGTATATTAATCTGACATTGAGCCCGTCAATCCATTGAAGATTGGAGGTTTTTCTTACGAGACAGGCAACGCTGTGGCCTCTTTTTAAAAGTTCTTCAACGAGGTGGCTCCCGATGAATCCGGCGGCTCCTGTAACAAGGGTCTTCATGTTCAGCAATATTGTGAGCAATCACGGCGGTAAGAGTCAAGCTACAGGCTCATGGATTCCAGCCGCGCTACTCTCTCTTCCATCGGAGGGTGCGTGCTGAAGAGTTTTAAAAGCCCTCCTCCGGTGAGCGGATTGACTATGAACATGTGAGACGTTGCAGGAGTGGCATCCATGGGTATCTGCTGGGATGCTGCCTGAAGTTTCCTGAGAGCGCTTGAAAGGTATCTTGGATTGCCTGCAAGCCGCGCGCCGCCTTCATCAGCGACGTACTCCCTTGAACGTGAGATTGCCATCTGAATTAACAGCGCGGCAATCGGGCCCACTATCATCATCACAAGCGCGGCAACAGGGCTGCCTCCTTCTTCGTCATCGCTTCTGTTTCCGAAGATAGCTGCCCACTGAGCCATTTGCGCAAGATAACTTATAGCTCCTGCTATTGCAGCGGCGACTGTGCTTATCAGTATGTCTCTGTGTTTGATGTGCGCGAGTTCGTGTCCGATTACGCCGGTAAGTTCGTCACGGCTCAGGATACGCATAATGCCGACTGTAACTGCAACAGCAGCATGTCCGGGGTTCCTGCCTGTTGCAAAGGCGTTAGGCTGGTCTTGTTCCATAATATAGACCTTTGGCATCGGCATCTGTGCCTTCTGCGCAAGCCTTCTTACGATGCCGTAAAGTTCAGGCGCCTCTGCCTCTGTTACCTGTTTTGCGCCGTACATTCTCAGCACAAGCTTATCGCTGAACCAGTAGACAAAGAAGTTCATTCCAAATGCAAAGATAAGGGCTATGGTCATTCCCTGCTTTCCGCCGAATGCGCCGCCGGCCCACACAAGTATCAAGGTTAAGGTTACAAGCAGAAACAATGTCTTTATGTTATTCATTTAACTCCTCCGTTTTGTAAGTTTCGCCTTACTCTTATATTATATCGCAAGATAAAATACAGCTTCAAGCGCTGTGCTATTCCATGCCTCCGTAAGAATGGAGGCCTGAAAGTAGCAGGTTCACTCCGATGTAAGTAAAGATGACAACTACGAAACCAACCACTGCGACGATTGCAACCTTTTTGCCCTTCCATCCCCTCATGAGACGGCTGTGAAGGAAGAAGGCATAGGCAAACCATGTTATCAGCGACCAGGTCTCTTTCGGGTCCCATCCCCAGTATGTTCCCCATGCCTGGTCAGCCCAGATGGCGCCGAATATCAGTCCTCCGAGCGTGAAGACAGGAAAGCCTATGGATATGCTTTTATATGTAATCTCATCAAGAGAGTCTGCGGAGATATTAATGCCGGCAATTATCTTTTTTAATGTATGGCCATAACGCCAAACAGCGTACAAGAAGGCTATAAGCGCTGCATAGCTGAGCACTGCAATAACAGGAGAATGACTAAGCAGCGTTGCCCTGAGGCCCACTCCGCCGTCCTGTGCAGGCACTGTTCCCATAACCCTGAACATTAGGAAATCAAGGCCCATAGCCATAAGCACGAATACAAATATCCCCAAGTTTAAAGTCCAAAAGAGATAGTATTCTTTTTTCAGTATCAGATATTTTATCAGCACAATGCAGATGAAGAACAAGAAGCCGACTATGCCCATCACATTTCCCGTGAAAGAAGAGGCCCGAGCGGCAGTGTCGAGATGTTTCAGTTTTGCCGCATCGTCTGCCTTGATAATCTGGAGCTTAACAAGCTGAATGAAAATTAATATTGCAGCTATGCTGATAAGGGAAAGGCCGATTACTGCCAGAGTTGTTTTTAAGGCTCCTCCGGAGTTATCTCCGCCTGTGGCGGATTTCTTTGAGAATATGCGCGAGGCAATGTCTATGTTTTGCTTTAGGTCCACCGCTATGACAAAGGCGAAACTCAATAGCCACAGTATTACCGTCTGCGGACTCTGGGAAAGAAGCCCAAGCAGTATTGCAAAGACCGAAAAAACAATCCAGAAGACATGTCTTTTTTCCTGCTTTTCCGAAGCGGAAATGAGATACATCAATCCTGTGCTGAAGGAGATTGCAAATGCAGCGTAGGCTATAAAACTCATTATTACATGCACCAGGAGCCAGTTGCTCTGGAGCGCGGGAACCAATGGCGAAATATCCTTTGACATGCCTGACAGCCCCATAAATGCAAGCGCAATGCCTGCAACAGGCGTTATGAATGCGCCGAAAGAGCGGTTTTTGTATTTAAACTCTATTATCAGATACCCGAGTATAAGGCACCAGACAAAGAACACCAGAGATTCGTACAGATTCCTCAGAGGAGCGCTTCGCAGAATAGACATTACAAATGAACTCTCAGGCATCAGGGTGGTCCACTGCATGTAAGATTCGGACCATCTTACCGCAATCGCTAAGGTCTGGGAGATAAATCCCGTTATCGTAAGCGCTGTTGCTGCCGTCCCTGTCTGCGAATTCCTGAAGGCAAGATATGCAATATAGATTATCATTGCCAGTATGTAAGCCATTGTTGATATGCCGAATAATGTAGAACTGTTCATTTCTTTTCTCCTTCGACTGATTTGCCAAGAAGGGTAATCATTTTATCAATTTTCCTTTCAAAAGCCTCTCTGTTTTTATTTGCGGTCATGGCAGCTATTATCCGCACGCTGTTTTTTTCTTCAACAACCCTGAGCCATATTTTTCTATGACTCATGAAGAAGGCGATATAAAGGCCTATGCTCATTACTATGCACCCGAGGTAAACAACCCACACACCGGGGTCGTCTCTGACTTGCAAGCCCGTGTACTGGATTCCCCAGAGATCCACAAACTCCACAATATGCCCTTCAGGCAGTTTCCATGTTTCAGGGTATCTCTTTAGCACCCACCCGCTGTATTTCCTCTTATTATTTTCATAGAAGCTGATGAATACAGCAGGATTATTCATCTGCTCTGCATAGGTAAACGGCCTGCCGGTAGACTGGTCAAAGCTTATGGCAGGCGAGAAGTTCTCAATCTTCCCTGTGAGGTTTGTTCCGGGGATGCTTAATGAACCTTCAAACATGGATTCAATATTTTCCGTCTTGCCGTCCTTAGGCGTTATCCTGAATTTAAATACGCTGTTGGCCCTGCCTTCCGGCGAAAGCCCATAACTTGACTGATAGAAAGTTACGCCTTTATATTTCAAGGGCGTATTCACCTCTATCTCCTGCACCTCTTTGCCGTTTATTTTGACAGCCGCGCCGTTTTCAATGATTGTGAGCCAGCTTTTATAAGTCTTCGGCATATCACTGTTACTGTAGAAGTCTGTATTGAAATCATTGCATCTGATGCTGAAACCGAGAGGCCGGACACCGTACCGCTTCATTTTCGCCTTTAGTAATTGTTCCTCCATGCCTAATTGTCCGGCTGCCTTTAAAGTATTGCCTTCCACTGCTTGCAATGCCGCTATAATCTTTTCCATATCTTCTTCCTGAGCAGGAGTCAGAGGCCCTGTCTGTGCGAAGGCGACCGAGTATGTCTTGCCCTCGGGCAGGTTTAAAAATCCCTTGAAGCCGAAGAATATTCCTATAAGCGCGCCGATTAATATGAGAAGTATGCTCAAATGTGTTATGTAAACTCCAAGCCGAGAGTAGTTGCCTTTTTCCGCATACAGCTGATAGCCGCCGGTTTCTTTTGTCTCACTATGTTTTATGTTCTTAAACCCTGCTTTTTTCATGGCAATGCCTGCCGCCTCTTT
>QZJQ01000031.1 GCA_003599795.1 Nitrospiraceae bacterium | reverse complement strand
AGGTCGTCATCTCTGACAAGAAAGCTGCTTAATATCTAAAACTACAGACCGGACAGTTTATGTGCTCTATAACCGGACAATTCTATTTGTTGACAACAGTGAAAATTCACCTTGCATTAGGCCGAATGCCTATATGCCGGTTTCTGCGTCAGGGGAGATAAGGAAATAATCTCCATCCTCCCTTACAATATCCCTGAAGACAAGAGCCTTTATAACTTTGGATATGGCTTCCCTTGATGCGCCTGTGCGTGCCGCAAGCTCTTTATGTGTGAGTTTTTTTATCCTGAGAAAACCGTTTTTATCCTTCTCGCCATCTGCCGCCGCAATGCTGAGGAATAATTTTAAAAGGCGCTGGTTAACATCCAGAAAAGCCAGCGATTCTAACATGTCGTCAGCCATCCTCAATCTCTGCACCAAGGCAGAAAGCAGGTCAATGGCAATCATGGGGTCGCTCTTGACTGCAGAAAGAAACCTTTCCCGTTTCAGCATCCCGAGCACAGAATCTTCTGCCGCTATCATTGTGGCTGACCTCGGCTTGCCGTCAAGAAGGCTCATCTCACCGAAAAAATCACCCTTGTCAAATGCCGCAAGAACCAGTTCCTGCCCCTCCTGATTCAAAAGAGACGCCCTTACCGCGCCTTCAAGCACTATGTAAAGGTCTGTGCTGCTGTCAGACTGATAAAATACTGTCTCGCCCTTTTTAACCTGAAGGACAATAAAATCATTCGCAATCCGACTTAGATGATTATCCGAAAGGCTTTTAAAAACAGGAAGCTTTTTAAGAAGGCTTTCTATCAGCGCCTTCTTGTCTTTTCCTGCAGAAGAGTCTAATTCCATCTATACCCCTTTTCTTCCGTCCAGCTGTGTAATCAGAAGCCTTATAATACAAAAAACTAAATATATTTTCACAGGGGATTCACTGCAGAATCTCATTGGTTGCCTTCAGCCTGTGCGCAAGCTCCTTTAAAAAAGATATTGCAATCTTCGGCTCTTCTCTGAGCAGCGTCTCAAAATTCTCAGGAGTTATAACAGCAAGGGAAGTATTGTCCTCTTCTGCCCGTGCGCTTGTGGTCCTTGGCGTCCCTATTAGCAAAGCCATTTCTCCAAAGTATTCGCCCTTCTGCATAATTCTCAGCGTCTGCTCTTTTTTAATCAGCCTTACACTGCCGGAGAGCACATAAAACATCTCGCTGCCTTCTTCCCCCTCATTAAAGATAACCTCTCCTGCCCTGAAATCACGGCCGAACTTCCTCTTGAGCCTTTGCGCTTTCCTATCTGTATGCGTCTCATAAAACAGACCGCGTAGCAGCAGAACGTCCTTTCTCCTCAGGTTAGCGATCAGCTCTGCTCCGAAGAGAAGAACGCTGAACGAGTAATATATCCATATAATAATGATAAACAGCGCCTTCAATGAGCCAAAGGTAATGCCGTACTGAGGATTATATGAGAGGAAAAGGCCGAATAGAGGCCTTATTATTCCCCATAACAACGTTGTAAGCGCTGAGCCTGCCAATATATAGCTGAAGCGAACCTTCGCAGGCACAAAAACGAGATAGAACACTGATATTATGGCAGCAGTAAGGCAGTAGGACGCTATATCATAAAGAATCGTACTGCCGCCGAGCACAAGAAATTTCTTGAATGCCACGTTTGAAAAGCTGACAACTACAAGAAGAGACAGGGTAAGGAGTATTACACTGAGGTCCAGAATATTGGCCTTCAGAAAAGAGCGCTTTTCCTCCAGCTTAAAAATATTATAGAATGCTGTTCTCAGCGTGCCCATCAAAGGCATTGAAGTCCACAAAAGCGCCACTATGCTTATTATCTTCCACATGCCCTTATGCCCTGCCAGGGCATAAACCTCATTAAGTATGGTGTCGCTGTAATAAGGGATGAACTGGCTTATGAGCATTGTAATCCTCTGCATAACAGCCTTGGATGATGTAATGAAAAAGCTGAGTGAAAAAAACAGCAGGAGCAGCAGCGGAATCAAAGCGAAAAGCGAGTAATATGCAAGCGAGGCCGCCGCAGAGGAATTATCGTTTTTAATAAAAGATTTTACCGACTGCCACAGAACAGTAAGCGCTGTGCTGATTTTATCCTTAATAATAGAAATCATCTCACAACCCCTGCATTAAATTTTTATACCATATATCGTATATAATAAAGTTATAAATAATAAAGGGGATATTATTTTCAGGGGAGGACCATCATGAAGAAAGTGACAGAAATCCTCGGGTTATTGTTTTTAGTCACTGTCTGTCTCGCATATGCATTTCCGGCGTATTCCGATGATCACCTTACGGCAAGCGGCTGTTCGGTAAGTTATGTCGGCTACCTGAAAGACCTTGCGCAGGAATATGAAAGGCGCACAGGGATAAAAATACATGTCAGGGGCGGCGGCACTGTAGGCGGGCTTGAAAATCTTAAAGAAGGCAAGGTTGATTTTGCGGCTACATGCAGAAACAGGATAGAGGGCGACCCTGAGGATGTTAAATTTATTCAGACTGCATGGGACGCTCTGGTATTCATCGTTCATAAGTCAAACACCGTAAAAAACATATCAACAAACGATGTGAAAGGAATATACGCAGGCAGAATATCCAACTGGAAACAACTGGGAGGAAAGAACGAGCCGATAAAGGTATTTATAGCAAGAACAACAAAGAGCCTTTCAGGTATTGAGTCATCTCTCAGGGATATGGTCCTGGGTGGCAAGCCTCCTGTTGAAGGCCCGAACGTAAAACTCGTTCCAACAGGCGGAATGGTTGAACAGACAGTAGAAAAAACTCCGGACGGTTTTGCTGCATCAGGTTTCACATCAGCCAGAAAACGGAATCTCAAAATACTGAAAGTTGACGGTATTTCTCCGACAAAAGAAAACATCATAAAAAATAGATACAAGTTAAAAAGGCCTCTGTTTCTTGTTGTGCCTAAGAATCCGGAGGCAAAGGTAAAGAAATTCCTTGACTTTGCATTAAGCGAGGAAGGACAGCGGTTTATAGGTTCTTTGGGAGTTGTGTCTCTTTACGAAGTAAAGCCGGTTAAAAAGGGCGGGGCTTTGTAACGGGGTAAAATGAAGGTTTCACTACGGACCAAAATAGCAATATTCGTAACGCTGATAATCTTTATTTTCAGCGCTGTAAGCACTTACCTCTTTATATTGCAGCACAAACACCACATGGAAAAGGAATTTATCTCGCGCGGGCTTACGCTTAATTACCTGCTCTCAAAAATTGCAGTTGAAGGACTCGCGGCAGAAAGGCTTGAGCTCATTAACAGGGCATTTTATATCATCCATGCAGAGGATGTGAAAAAAGTCATGGTCTATACTGAGTTGTGGGACATGATTGAGTCTTATCCCGTTGCCACCACCCGCTATGAAGTGCATGAGCTTTCTCCTGCAATCAATCACTTCAAGACCTCTGACAGCCCTTTCTACATAAGACATGGAGATATGTATGACTTTTTTGGAAAGGTAACATTTCAGCCCTTTCCTGAGTCTCCTCCAATAACTGTTGGTTTTGTTCAGGTAGATTTATCAACATCCGGCATGCAGAAAGCGACTGACAATATGGTTAAAACCAATATTCTTACATCATGGATTATAACCGTCATTGCCGTATTGCTTCTGAATATCCTAATCAGGCGCCTTATCGGGAAGCCTGTTATGTATCTGCATAACTCTGTACGGATGTTTAAAAACGGTGTTATTCCTGAGATCAAGACTGACTATTCCCATGGCGAAATCGGAGACCTTGCCAGAGAATTCAATGAGATGAGCCGCACAATCAAAGAGAAAGAAAATTTATTAATTGAGTCCGAGAGAAACATCGCATCTCTCTTTGAGAGAGTAGAGCACGCAATATTCAGGCTGGATAAAGAGGGCAATATAATCAAAGCCAACCGCAAATTCAATGAGATATTCGGGGAAAAAACTGAGAGGCTCTGCGACATATTAATGGGTGAAAAACGAGTCGGGGATTACTTTGAGAGCGGAGTTTTTGAAAATAGAGTGAGGGTAGAAGAAAGAGTCTTAGGAAGAGATGGGAGAGAACTTATCGTATTGCTTTCTCTGTATCCTGATGTTGGCCCCAGCGGCAGGCTGAATGGTTTTGACGGCTACATGCTTAACATAACCGAGCGCAAGAGAGCTGAGGAGAATATCCGCCTTGCCGCAAAGGTCATGGAATCAGCCCTTGAGGGCATTTTTATTACTGACAGCAAATACAATATCACGGCTGTAAACCCTTCATTTAAAGACATTACAGGGTTGTCCCTTGAAGAGGTTAAAGGCAGGAATCCTGCAATTATGGCGGCAGGGCATGATGATTTAGGAATATACAGGGAGGTATGGGATGCTGTTAGGTTTGGGGGGATATGGCAGGGCGAGATCAGAAACCGGCATAAGAGCGGCGTGGCATATATAGCATGGCTGAATATCAGCGCGATAAAAAATAATGAAGGAAATATTAGCAATTATGTAGGTGTATTTACCGACATCACCCGGCGCAAGATTACCGAAGATCATCTAAAACGCGTGGCAAACTATGATATGCTGACAGGACTGCCCAACAGGGTTCTTTTTAACGAACTCCTCAGCCATGCCGTAGTTCAGGCCAAAAGGGACAAGAAGAAACTGGCAGTAATGTTTCTGGACCTTGATAATTTTAAGACTGTCAATGATACCTATGGACATGACATTGGCGATATGCTTTTGCAGGAAGTTGCGCAGAGGCTAAAAGAATGTATCCGTCAGAGTGATACTGTTTCAAGGCTCAGCGGCGATGAATTTGCAGTGATTCTTAACCAGATAGGGGATATCAGCAATGCAGTGTTCGTTGCGCAGAAAATCCTTCTGGCCCATTCTAATCTATTTTATCCGGGCGGCTTCAAGATAAAAGTAGGAGTCAGTATTGGAATCAGCTTGTATCCGGAGGACAGCGGAGATGCCGAGGCGCTTCTTAAAAATGCCGATGCAGCCATGTACCTTGCCAAGAATTCAGGAAAAAACAATTACCGGTTTTTTTCAGAAAGAACAGACATCGGTTCAGATGTGATAAAATAAGCGCAATGCTGAAAAATAAAGACAAAACAAACATCCCCGGAGGTTTCCTTCTCTCTGCCGGAGAAGCCTCAATCAAAAAACCCGGCAGGAAGGACCTCGCCCTAATCTATTCCAAGGCAGAGGCAAACATCGCAGGCGCCTTTACAACAAACAAGGTAAAGGCCGCGCCCGTAAAGCTTGACATGGAAAAAATCAAAACCGGCAGGGGACAGGCGATAATTGTAAACAGCGGCAATGCAAATGCGTGCACCGGCAGGAAAGGGACGCATGATGCCGCAGAAACAGCAGCGCTCACGGCAAAAAATCTCAAAATTAAACCGGCCCTTGTCTATGTCTGCTCCACAGGCGTCATCGGAACACTGATGCCAATGGAAAGAATAAGCTCTGCAATACCTGAACTTACTTCAAAACTGGGCCAAGCCTCTCTCAAAGATGTTGCTTCCGCCATAATGACAACAGACACATTTCCGAAGGTAATCGCAAAAAAGATAAAAATTGGGAACAAGACAGGGACAATTACAGGCGTCTGCAAGGGCGCCGGCATGATAGCGCCGAACATGGCAACGATGCTCTGCTTCATATTAACAGACATCGCAGTAGAAAAAAGAGCTCTGAGCAAGGCTCTGAAGGATTCCGTTAAAAAGTCCTTCAACAGAATAACAATAGACGGCGATATGTCAACTAACGACACAGCATTAATTATGGCAAACGGTATGCTCGGCAATTCTGAAATAAAAGAAAATTCAGCGACCTATAAAATTTTTAAAAAGGCCCTTGATGAGATTACACACGGGCTTTCAATGCTGATTGTAAAAGACGGCGAAGGGGCCTCAAAATTTATTGAGATAGAGGTTAAAAGTGCGGTTAGCGAGAAAGAGGCTGAGAGGGCTGCTTTTGCAGTTGCTGACTCCAGCCTTGTAAAAACTGCTGTCTATGGAAATGATGCAAACTGGGGGCGTATTATGGCAGCGCTCGGGCATTCAGGCATTGAATTTTATGAAGATAAAACTGATATTCACATCGGCGGCGTTCAGGTGACAGGCAGGGGAGTTGCAACAGGAAGAGACAATGACGCAAACAGATACCTCAGAAATAACAGAGAGATTAAAATCCTGATAAATCTCAATATGGGAAGGGCTTCAGCAAAAGTCCTGACCTGCGACCTTACCGAAGAATATGTCAGGGTCAATGCGGAATACAGAACGTAAGGTTGTACAGCTATCAAATGAGCAGCCGGCAGCCAAAACAGGTTAAAGTCTTTCATGTCCCGTTCAGCCTGAGAGGTTTTACGGAAAATCTCCTGAAAGAGGCAGCCTCAGGAATAAAAGACAGCGATTCATCCTTCGCAGCGCTGCGGAGAATGGACTATTCCAAAATTCTCTGCCTCTCCCCTACTCCGGGAAAAATTAAAGACAGCCGCAGAATCTTCCATAAATTGACAGAAGGCGCTTACATCCCGCCTGAAATGATGACAGTAAAACAGCTTTCAAAAAAACTTTACTCTCTTCACGGTAGCAAAACCCAGATTTCAGGCTCAATTATCCCTGTTATCATCTCAGGGCTTTCAGGCCAAGGCATAGGCTTCTCCTCAGTCATAAGCAGTTTTATTGACGAGGCAAAGCAGCGCTGCTCCGGCAAGGATATTGATGCGCTCGGTAAAGAACTCAAAGGCGTATTTGAAGAGCTCAATGTTCCTGAAGAAGGCTCCAAAAGGGCCATGGACGCAATTGAAGTCTTCAGAAAATATCAGGAAACACTAACTGCTCATAATCTTATTGATGAAAACGACGTCATGGCAGAGTGCCCTGCGATTATAAGAGAACTTAATTACAGCCCGTCTGTCCTGATTCTGGACGGCTTTTACGAGGTCACGGCCTCGGAAGAGCGCATCCTTAAGAGCCTGGTTGAGCGAGCAGAAAGGACCCTCATCTCAATTCCATACGATATTAATTATGCTTCAATAACAAATAGTTATATTGATTTTATAAAGAATAACTTTACCATTGAAACAGTTGCATCTGACTCCGGCCTGGCCTTTACCCGGCCATCAGCAGAAAAAGGGCTGTCTTATGTCTCATATCCGGGAACAGAGGAAGAGGTTGAGGGCATTGCCAGGCATATTAAGAACCTGTTTATATCAGGCAAATTCAGGCATTTAGACAGGATAACAGTTGCATTTCCGAAACTATATGCGTATCACGATATTGTCAGAAGGGTGTTCAGAAGATACGGCATACCCTGCACATTCACGGTCTCTAAACCATTGGGAAGAACAGAGCCGTATCTTGCGCTGACAGCAATGCTTGAATCAATCTCAGACGATTATCCGAGGCTTCAATTTTCTCAGTTTCTTACATCTCCTTATTTCAAAAAAATGCCGTCTTTATTCAGACAGTGGATTCCCCGGATATCGCTTTATTCAGGGATAATCAAGGGCAAAAACTCATGGCTGGGCTTATCAAAAACATTGTCGCATGTTAAGAGCCAGGCGCTAAAAGACATTCTCCCTGAGATTGAAAAAGAGCTGAAATGGATTTTTAAAAAACTCAAGCCCCTTGAATCCCTGAAAGGCAGAGGGGCCTTCCTGCAGATATCGGACGCTCTGCGAGGCATCCTGTCAGAGCTTGATTTCTCTGATACAGGAGACATTGACATAAAAGAACAGGCTGCCGGCATCCCGAAGGAACTGTCCCTGATTGACAGTCTTGCGCTCTCAGATACCGGAGCAAACAGTTTGCGCGAATTCATTGACAACCTCAGATATATCCTGAACTCCTCAGGCAAAGAAACAGAAGGAGAAGGGGTGCAGGTCTCGGGTTTTTTTGACTTGCGCTGCACAGAACCTGAATATCTGTACCTCGGAGGAATGAAAGACGGCGACCTTCCTGCCATGCCTGAAATGGATCTTCTCCTGCCTGACAATGTCAAAGCAAGATTAGGCCTTGTTACTATGAAGAGATATCTGAACCTTCAGCATTTTATATTCACGCGCCTGACAGCCTCATCCCAAAATACCCGCCTATCCTATCCTGCTATGGAAGCGGACAAGCTCTTCCTGCCCTCGCCTTTCCTGCCGTGGAAAGCCGGGGCCACAGAGAGAACACCGGGAATTCTTTGCAGGGAAGAAGAGCTGCTGAGAGATACGGAGATTCCCCTGTCCTCACATATTAAGGAAATAACAATCAGGGACAGGCTGATAAAAAAACAGTTCGGAGAAAACTCAAGGATACGGGTCACGGACATAGACGCTTACAGGGCCTGCCGCAGGAAATTCTTTATAGAAAAGATGCTCAGGCTTGAGCCTTCAGAAACAAAAGAATATGAAGTTGAGGCAATGCTTCTCGGCACGATAATCCACGAAGTCATGGAAGAACTGATGGCAAAACCATTTGCATGCCTTGATGATATGAGAGCAGATGCGGAAAAAATTCTCTCAAAAATTCTTGCTGAAAAACCTCTGGAGAACTACTGGAAGGATTTCATAAAGGAGTCCTTTCTTTCCATCCTTCCTGAAATATATGATATTGAAAACGGACTCAGAGCAGAGGGATATACGTTCATGAGGGCTGAAACTCCTGTTGAAGGCGAGGTACTAAAAGGAATAAAGCTCAAAGGGAAGATAGACAGGATAGATAGGAAAGTGAAAAGTGAAAAGTTGAAAGTTGAAAGTTCAGAAGAAAATACTACTGAGGTTGAGCTGATTGATTACAAGACAGGCGCGGCGCAGTTAAGCAAAACAGATATTCTGAATAAAGGCGCAAGCCTTCAGCTCTTTCTTTATGCCGCCTTAATGAAGTCCCTCGGATTCAAGGTAAACCGCGCAGGCATATATTCTGTCAAAGACACTATTGTCACCTGGCTGCCCGGGAAAAAAGACAGCATGACAACGGATGATTATATAGAGGTCTGCCTTAAGTATCTTGAAGAAACAGTCTCGGATTTAAGAAAAGGAGATTTTACAGCCCTTCCCTTAAATGAACAGACCTGCAGAAACTGCCACGAACGCGCCTACTGCCCGTACATCCAAGCCCCGTCAGCCTGAATTAAGTCTCTCCAGCGCCTCTCCTGCGATATTTCCGATGGTTTTGTCTTTCAGCTCTCCATCTTCATAAATTGCAATGAGGCAGCCATCGTTTTTAAGTTTTTCCAGTTCCGGTTCAGCCTGAGAAGCCTTCATCCTGCCGAGCGCCCAGGCTGAAAGGCCTCTGAGTTTTGGTTCGGGATTGTGAAGATATGTGATAATAAGCGGGATTGCATGGGCAATAAGCGCAGCATTTACCTCCCCTATTCTTCCGGCTGCAATCAGCACCCCTGAGACAAGCATCTCTTCATCAAGAAAAGACATTATCACAGGCGCAACGTCCGGAAACAATTCAGGGTTGTTCCTTACTATTTCGCCGAGCAGCTCAGGAGAGCTCCAGCCTATTCCTCCCGACTCGTCCCGTATCATCCAAAGCAGGCGTCCGACAGCATTCCTGACAATTTCAGGCCTTGTCTTTGCAATTTCTTTTGAGACTATGCCGAAAGCCTCTATGGCGCGATAGCTGATAATGCTTTTTCTGTCATAGGTAAGCGAAATCAGCGTGCTCAGAAGCCTGCCGTTGCTGAGCGGCAGGCTCATCAGAGCATCGTATTTTTTATCCGATAATATTTTTATTATTTCGCTTTTCAAGATAACATTTCATTTCTTCTTTTTTATGCTCTTGGTTCGCGCCTTCTTCTTAACCTGCTCCTTAATATCTATCATATCCCTCATTAAATTGAGATTATTGGTAAGCTCCCACCAGCCGTATTTAAAGGCCGTGTAATCATATGCGCCTGTCATTGCAGAAGCATAGCGTATAGTGCTTGAATAAAAAAGCCACTGCTTTATCCACAACTGCTCTATGGCCTCGTCAAAAGGATTTGTTTTGTCCTCTATGCCTTTTTCCCAGGCCTCAAGCATAAGTTTTGTTGCAGCGAGCGTCATCTCGTTTGTTTCTTTGATGGTGCTGTCAAGTTTTACGAAATGGCCGTCAATCCAGTCAGTGCTGTGACAGCTGTTGCATAGCGTCTTCATGGAACCCAATCTCTTTTTCTGTTCTGCTTTGTCAATAAGATATCCTGACGCAAGCTCGCCTGTGAATGAGGTCGGCAACGGCAGGCCCTCTTTATTTTTAATAATAGTAGTGTTTCCTGACTTCGGCTGAGGATGGCTGTAAATAAGGCCGAAGAGCCGGACCCAGAGCCTTGAACCGAAATCATGCGTCCTCTCGGCAAGCACACTGTTGTCAGGAGCTACTACAAGGCTGTTGTGGCACGCAGCGCAGGTCGGCGCCTTGAAATCCTTTCCAACAACCCACGGCACTGCATTGAAATTCCACTCATGATATTTTGAAAAATAAATATTGCCGTGCTTGCTCTCTTTATACACATTCCACGCCGGCACATCAGGCTCAAGGTGGCACTGGGCGCAGGTGTAAGGTTTTCTTGCAACCTCTATGGAAAAACCATGCCTTGGATGGCACGCAGTGCAAGCGCCAAGGCTTCCGTCAGGGTTTTCCCTTCCCACTCCCTGATTGGGCCAGTGTGTAAGCACAGGCACGCTGACATCGCCCATCTGCGTTGAGACGGTCTTCATCCCCCTTACCTCTATCTTTGTGCCGTGGCATCCGTAGCACGTCTCATTGAGCGTCTCATCAGAGGGTTTTTCAGCCATGATTTTGCCCTTCTCTATTTTCTTTACGCCTATAACAGTGCTTACAAGCGTATGATACACAGGATTGTTTTTAAGGTTTTTTATTGCGTGGGCCTTCTTGCTTCCTGAGTACTGCCTGGCTTCTGCGGGATGGCAGGCGCTGCAGTCATCCGGAGTCACGACAACATTTATCTTGTAACCCACATGTTCAAAATTATCTTTATGTTTTTCAGGGTTCCTGCTGTGGCACTCATAACACCCGACAACATAGCCTGATAAATCAGTTGAAAGCTTGTCTGTGGAAATTCTGCGTTCAAGCGCGGGTTTTTTCATTGCATCTGAAGGAGTAACCTTTGAATGCCTGCTTGAAAGCCAGTCTTCCACAATGCCGGGAGTATACATCTTGTGGCACTCAATGCATGCCTGTGTCTGAGGGCTTAGCTTGGATTCGTTAGGAGATACGGTCTCTTTTACTGATGCAGTTGCAATCGCCGAATACATTAAAAAAAGAATAACAACAAAAAAAATGGAATATCTCTTCACAGTCTTCATATTGCCTCCTTAAACTTAAATAGAAGATCTTTTTTCTAAAGTCCTTTTTTCTCAAACCATTTAAAAAGCGCCAGCCCTCCTATGATAAATACCGGAATTATTAACCAGTGGTTTATCCCGAGCATTTTAGGAATGGTGATGTATCCATAATTTCCCCATGTTAAAACAGTTTCCGCCATAAGCGGGAAAGCCTCGGCATATACAGCTCCGCCCAGCAGCATGCCCAAAATGCCCCATAAGGCGTCCCATCTGCCTTCTGCGAGCGCGGCAACCGATGTTCCGGGACAGTAACCCAAAAATCCCCAGCCAATGCCAAAGATAACGCCTCCGAGTATTACGCCTCCAAGGATTGTCGGTTTAAAAACAAGCTTAACCAGTCCAAGGTCATTCAATAAATAAACCCCTGCCATAGCAACTAAAATATGAGACAGCATAAATTTAACAATGGTCATGTCCATTAAACGAAGGGCGCCCAATTGTTTGTCATAACGTATTACCCTGCCCTTTTGCAGCAGAAAACCAAATAATATTCCGGTGAAGAGGCCATACAAAAGGATCATTTTTTACCGCCTCCATAAAGTATACGGGCCACTATTATGCCTCCGGCAAAAAAAGATATTATGGCAATAAATCCGGCAGGCGATAGCTGAAGCGAACTGCTCAGCCCATGTCCGCTCGGTCAGCCGTCGGCAAGGCGGGCGCCGAACATGGCTATTATTCCTCCTATGAAGGCTGCCAGTCCGCGTTTTACCGCACTTTTACCAAAGCGTGTTTCCCACATATCAGGGACACCATTGAACCTGAATGTTTTAGAGGTTGTTGAAGCAATCAGAGAGCCTATGAAAATGCCTATTATGAACATCACCTGCCAGTCAACCTGCGGGACAAATTTAACAAAATACTGCATTCCCTTCACCTTTTCAGGGTCAACTATCTTCTCAATCATGCCGGCCACCCTGACAAATGATGTGGATGCGCCAAGAAAATGCCCTGCAATCAATGCTGAAAAGATTGTTACAAGCCCGCTCAAAGCTCCAGCAAGATATGGACTCCAGCCCTTGTCTTCAATTGTCCGCATATTGCCCCGCTATTCTATTTTTTTAAACATTTTCTTTTTGGCGCCGCATATCGGGCATTCATCGGGCGGTTCACCTTCAACAGTGTTGCCGCAGACCTGGCATACATAATAATCAACTTCCTGATTTTCCCCGATATTCTCTAACGCCTTTCTATAAAGTTCTGCGTGTATTTTCTCTACCTCATTTGCAAAATTAAAACTTCTCAGCGCGCCCTTTATCCCTTCGGCTTCAGCGTCCTCAATCATCTGAGGATACATCTTTTGAAACTCGTAAGACTCGCCGTTAATCGCTTCTTCAAGGTTTTCCTTTGTGCTCTTAATTCCGCCAAGCTCTCTCAGGTGATTATGAGCGTGAATTGTCTCTGCCTCTGCAGCAGCCCTGAATAATTTTGCTATCAGTTTAAACCCTTCTGCCTCTGCTTTTTTTGCAAACGCAAGATATTTTCTGTTTGCCTGAGACTCTCCTGCAAATGCCTCTTTAAGATTTTTTTCCGTATTTGACATAAGCTCCCCCTATTTTATCTTTTCAAAGGCTTCCTTCGGCGCATTGCACACAGGGCACTTCCAGTCATCAGGGAGCTGTTCAAAAGGAGTCCCCTCAACTGCCTCATCATATTCATAACCGCATACCGTGCATTTCCAGACAGACATGTATTACCTCCTATTCTCATATTATATAGTGCAGCTGTTGCGATAATATTTATTTTTCGATACTGTATTCTTGATGCAAGATACACGATACACGATAGAAAACTTTTTATCATGTATCATGAATCCTGAATCATGCATCTTTAATTATCACTCAAATTTCTTATGATATTCTTTTACCTTCTTTGCAAAATCTCTTCCGAATTCATAACACAGCTTCTCATCTTCGCTTGACGGCTTATAAACAACCTGCAGGCCCGGTTCAACTGTCTCAAGCCCCATTTTTTTGAATTCCTCATAACACTCTTTTACTGCGCCTCCGCCCCAGCCGTAGCTTCCGAATGCTCCCGCAATACGATTCTTAGGCCTCAGCCCCCTCAGGTATGTTAAAAACCCCGCGACCGAAGGGAATATCATGTTGTTTAATGTCGGCGTTCCAATAAGACATCCCCTTGATTTCCATAATTCCTTCACTGCAACACTGCCGGGTGTGGCCCTTAATTTTATCACTGTGCAGTCAACGCCTTCATCTTTAATCCCCTGCATTACCGGCACTGTCATGCGCTCTGTGCTGTGCCACATCGTATCATATATTATTGCAACCCTTAGAGACGCCTTGCCATCCGCCATCTCCTGATACATCTGAATAACTCTCTCAGGCTGTTTACGCCAGATAATGCCGTGGTCAGGAGCAATCATGTCTATCTCAAGCCCGGATTTCTGCAGCTCGGAAATTTTTGCCTTGATGAGTTGTCCGAAAGGCATGAGGATATTTGCGTAGTAGTCAACAACAGAGTCCTCAAGCTCTGCATGGGATGCGCATTCTATAAATTCATCGTCAAAGCGGGCTGCTGTTGCAAGATGCTGTCCGAATGCGTCCTGCGAGATGAGAAGCTTTGCCTCCTTCACATAAGTCATCATTGAGTCAGGCCAGTGAAGCATCGGGGTCTCAATGAATAAAAGATTATGCCTGCCGGTATTCAGGGTATCCCCTGTTTTTACAATCCTGAATTTCCATCGCGAGGTATCAATATGCCTGTCAAGCCCTTTCTTGCCTCTATCCGATATATAAATCGTTGCATTTGGCGCAAGCTCCATTATCTTGTCAATACTGCTTGCATGGTCGGTTTCTATGTGGTTTAATATTACATTTACAATCTTAGACGGATCCGTAACGCTCTTTATATTTCCGATTGTGACATCTGAAAAATCATGCTTAACAGTGTCAAGCAGGGTAATCTGTTCGTCCATGATAAGGTAATTATTGTATGTCGTTCCGTTGGGAGTGACATATCCGTGAAAATCCCTTGCTCCCCAGTCTATCACTCCAACCCAGTATATGTCCGGCTTTATCTCTACGGCCTTCATCTATTCATCCCCCCCCTTAACGATATTGCTCATGTATCCAGCGTCTCCCTTACCTTCTTCAGAAGATTTACCGGAGACATGGGTTTTGCCAAAAAGTTCAACCCCTCTTCAATTATTCCCTTTGTGCTGATGAAATCTGCTGAATAACCGCTTGTCATAAGCAGTTTAATATCAGGCTTTACCTTTTTTATTATCTCGTATGCTTCCCTGCCGCTCATCTTAGGCATTACAACATCAAGCAGGAGGAGATCAATCCTATCTTTGTTTTCCATGAATTTACTCACCGCTTCCTCTCCGTCAACTGCCTCTATGACCTTATATCCAGACTCTTTAAGCACATCACTGATGAGCCGTCTGACTGATTTTTCATCCTCTGCAAGCAAAATTGTCTCAGTTCCGCGTGATAGAGGAATGCCGGCAGCCTCAGCGGGCTTTGCTTCCTTAACAGCTTCTGTTTTAAACACAGGAAGATATATCCTGAATGTTGTGCCCCTGTTGATTTCACTATAGCAATTAATATAGCCGTCGTGCTGTTTGATTATACCATACACTATTGACAGCCCCAGCCCTGTGCCTTTCCCAAACTCCTTTGTCGTAAAGAACGGCTCAAATATCCTTTCTCTTGTCGCCTCATCCATGCCTGCGCCTGAATCTGTAACCGTCATTAGCGCGTATATACCGGGCTTGCCGTAACCGTAAATCTTTGCGAATTCATCGTCAAGTTCTACCACTTCCGTTTCAATGGTGAATGTTCCGCACTCTTGTATGGCATCCCGTGCATTCGTAGCAAGGTTCATTAATACCTGCTCTATCTGTCCTGAATCGGCAAGGACATCTACGGCCCCTTTATGCAATATTGTTTCAACTTTTATATTCTCTCCTATAATCCGGAGCAAAAGCTTTTCAACTGTCCTTATTATCTCATTCAGGTCCACAGGCTTCTTGTCAATTATCTGCTTTCTGCTTAAAACGAGAAGGTTCTGCGTAAGGCGCGCTGCCTTGTCAGCAGCTTCAAGCATATGCTCTATGTTCAAACGCTGCGGGTCGTCCGCTGCCATCTTCATCAATGCGACATGGCCGTAGCCGACTATTGCGGTCAGTATATTGTTGAAGTCATGGGCAATGCCTCCGGCAAGCTGTCCTATTGCCTCCATCTTCTGCATATGGCGGAGCTGTTCTTCAAGTTTTCTTTTTTCAGTGATGTCAACAAGTATCTCTATGACAGTCATAACTTTTCCTGATTCGTCTCTGGAGAGAGGATATGCCTTTGTCTCTATATAAATATGATTGCCTTTTGCGTCAAAATGCGTATGAACTACTGCATGGGGTTCGCCTGTTTCAAAAACACGCTTTACCGCGCAATCTTCTCCTTCCTCGTAACAGGGGTTAGATAAATGATGAGACACCTTGTAACAATGTTTGCCGATTACATCCTCAACAGGCATCTTGACTTCATTGGCAAAAGCCCTGTTCGCAGATATAATCCTGAAATCACGGTCAATAATAATAAACCCCTCATCAACGCTTTCAAGGATATTCCTTATCAACTCTTCCGACTTTTTGCGCTCGGTAATGTCTCTGAAGATACCTATGAGATATGCCCTGCCTTTGAGCGTTAAAGATGATGAATTGATTTCAGCATAAAAGATACTGCCATCCTTCCTTTTTACAGGGATATCATTAGCAGTTACAAGCTCTCTTCGCGCGAGTTTTTCAAATTGCTCCATAACATAAGGCATATCTTTTTCAGTATGAATATCTGTGACGCCGAGGGTGCTGATTTCTTCCGATGAATATCCGAGCATCCGGCAGATTGCGTTGTTTCCGGTCAGAAATTTCAGGGTCTTGACATCAGCAATAAGAATCCCGTCCATCGCGCTATCAAAAATGGCCTTAAAGCTTTCCTCGGATTCTCTGAGTTTTTCTTCGGCCAGCTTGCGTTCGGTAATGTCCAGTACGGTGCTCATCACAGCCGGGCGGCCTTCAAAAGGGACGCAAGAGCCTAAGACCTCTAAATAAGCCAACGAGCCATCCTTTTTTTGAGCACGGAAAACGTAGCGGATAGTCTGCACCTCTCCTGACTGGCGCCGCAGCAGGTTTTCCTTTACCAAAGCCCTGTCTTCATCAGCCACCAGTTCAAGGATCGTGGCTGCTCCGAGCATCTCCTCTCGCGAATAGCCCAACATTCCGGCCATAGCCGGGTTGAGATACTTGAACCGTCCATCTTGAATAATTACTATTCCGGCGAGTGATTCCTCTGACAACGACCGGAACTTGGCCTCGTTTTCCTTCAGCGCTTCCTCCGCCTGCTCGCGCTCTTTTTCCGCGATCCGTATAGAACGAAAGTAAGTCCCTATGCGAAGGACTCCTGCAAGCATGAGCGCGGAAATTATCAGGGCAATGACCTCAGGCAGGTCAAATGTTATAGCCTTACCCTCAATAAGGAAAGAAGAAAATGACACAATGCGGCGCCACGCCATCAGCACCATTGCCAGAGAGAGAAGAATCCATGCAAGCCTTCTGCCTGTTATCCGGATAAGAAGAAGGGCATACACAGCCGCTGCCAGCTGCAGCCCGATTGACAGAAGAAAGAGAATGACGGGCATCAAAAAAGCCTCCGCAAGTTATATGTTTCAGAATTTCTCCGGCCCTTTTCCATTCATCCTCCTTCTCTGAGAATACCACCAAAACTTGAAGTGTGCAAATTTTTTTTACTTGAACGACATTGCAAGCAAAAATCTCCCTGTGTTATTCTGAGGGCAAACATGAACAGCTACCTTGACACCCAAAAAAGCGTAATCATCTCTTCGCCTGCCGGCTCCGGCAAAACAGAAAAGCTGGCAAGGCGGTATATAAGCCTTCTTCTGGACGGCTCCGAGATAGAAAAAATCCTCTGCATCACATTCACGGAAAAGGCGGCGGCGGAAATGAAGGAAAGAATCTTCAACATCCTTGAAAGGGAAAATCCCGGCCTGTTCTCCATGATTAAAGAAAAGATGCCGCTGATGAGAATATCAACCATCCACGCATTCTGCCTTAAACTTCTGAAGCGTTTTTCAATAGAACTCGGCGTAGACCCTTCGCTTGACGTCATGGATGAGTTTGAGGCGTCTCTCCTCTGGTCCGAGGCTGTTTATGAGTGCGTGATGGAAGAGAAAGACAAGCCTGCGCTCTTCTTTGACATGATGAAGGACCGGGGGATTAAGGGCTGGGACAAGGTATTTTCAATCCTTAATACACTTTATAGAAAAAGGCCTGCATCAGAATTGCTGTTAAAGAGAGAATACTCTTTTGAAAACGGGGAAGAAAAAAGAATCCTTCAGCTCTACTCAAAATGCCTTGAGCAATATAAAAACAAAAAACTTGAACGCCATCTCCTTGATTTTGACGACCTTGAGATTATGGCATATGAAGCGCTTGCCGGCCACCCTGAATGGCAGAATATCCTCTATTCGTTTGACGAGCATACAGACCATATTCTGGTTGATGAATTTCAGGACACAAATTCAATCCAGTGGCAGATTATAGACAAGCTCACTGAAGAATGGCGCTCAGGCCTTGGTTCAAAAAGAAGCAAGGGGAAAACGCCCACGATATTCCTTGTCGGAGATGATAAGCAGTCCATCTATCTCTTCAGGGGAGCAAACGCAGGCGTGTTTGAAGATGCAAAGAACAGGCTATCAGGATGGCTCGGCAATGAATATCACTTTGAAGAGGCAAAAGAGAATTTCAGAAGCCTGCCTGCAATCATAAATTTTACAAATGCGCTTTTTGAGAAACTCATGCCCCCTGCCCTTCATGAGACCTGGCGAACAAGGTATTCTACTTTTGAAGCCACAAGAAAAGGAGAAGGAAAGGTTGAGCTTGCGCTTGCGGAAGCAGGAGACAACATAAAGAAAAGCCGCATAAAAGAGGCGTCTGTTCTGGCAAAAAGAATCAAGTCCCTTTCAGGCATATATGAAATATTTGACGGAGACAAGAAAAGGCCCTGCGCCTTTGGGGACATGGCAGTGCTTTTAAGAAAGCGGACCCACCTCGCTTTATTTGAGAGCGCGCTGAGAAAAGAGCATATACCTTTTATTGTGGTGAAAGGCATCGGGTTCTATGAGGAGCCTGAGGTGGCCCTGCTGCGGGATCTCTTGTCTTTTATTATTGACCCTCATGACGACTACAGCCTTTTCTGCGCGCTGAGAAGCCCTCTTTTCGGAGTCGGCTACGAAACGCTCTTAAGCCTGATTTCTAAAAATGACGAGCCTCTCATTAATAAACTTCAGCCTGAGCTGGAATTCTCCGGGATATTCAGGATGCTTTATGGCTGGATAGAGAAAGCAAAGAACACGACGCTTGCAATAATACTTGAGGAGGCGCTCACAGAAACCGAAGGCTGGAAACACTACAGGGAAAAACAGAGGCAGGCTAACATAAAGAAATTCATTAAACTCATTGAGTCCTATGAATCATCAGGATTTTCAGGGCTTGAGATTCGGGAGAAACTCATCAAGGCAAGGTCCGCCTCAGGCACAGGGGACGAGCCAAAGGCAAATATAAACACCGAGGGCATGAACGCAGTAAAGATAATGACAATACATGCCGCAAAAGGCCTTCAGTTCCCGATGGTATTCCTGCCGTCACTTGACGAGCCGGATACTCCGAGAAGCAGTTCAATTGTCATTGACGAGGAAGCCGGCAGCATCTCAATCGCTTATGAAGAAGATTCTGCAAAGAGAAAAAATATCGCCGGGTTCGCACGAAGAAAGGCAAAAGAACTTGAAGAAGGAAAACGCCTTTTCTACGTGGCTGTTACAAGGGCCAGGGATTTTCTGTGCATGCTCGGCGCATTGAATAAAGAGAAATCTCCGGCAGGAAGGCTTGCGTATCTCACAGAGAACTTTGACATAGTAAGGAATGGAAAGATAAACAGCAGGACTGATTTCTTTGAAATACTTACTGAGGCGGAGATAGAAAAGCTTTATTCTGAGGTTCAGCTATCAGCTATCAGCTATCAGCTATCAGCAAAAACATCTGTATCAGAATTCATATATACGGAGCCCCTGTCTTTTACGCCGGATATAAAATGGAGAGACGTTACAGAGGACTTGGACATAAGGATAACTCACGGCGAAGAATGGGTCATACTCGGCAGGATTTTTCACAGGCTGTTTGAAGAACTCTCAAAGGGAATCCTGACGCCGGAAGGCGTAAATGGAAGAACTCTCTCCCTGCTGAAAAATGAATTCCTTTCTGATGAGGACATTCAAAAACTCAGCGGTATTGTACTCAGCGATTTTCAGTCGCTGAAAGTAAACGGACACCTAAATAACATAATTCTGCCGCATGAAGATTCATTCGCGGAACTGCCGTTTATCCTTCAGAAAGGCAGCGCTGTTTTCAGAGGAAGAATTGACAGGGTAATCATTGAGGATAATGTTGCCGTGATTTATGACTATAAAACATTTCCCGTAAAAGATGAAGATGTGCCTTTACTCTCAGAAAAATACAGGTTTCAGATGGATATATATAAAGAGGCAGCAGGAAAAATCCTTTCGCTGAAAACAAAAGCCTATCTTCTCTTCACGCACAGAGGATTGCTGACAGAGATGTAAGAGAAATCTTATATCTTATGAAACGCCATTGACTTCATCGGTTTTGAGAGTGTGTATCTTATATGGTCGTTTATCATGCCGGAAAGTTCATCAAAGAGATTCCCTGAGGGCTTTATCCTGCCTGTTAGTGAATTGTCCCACTTTCTCAGGCTCTCATAAAGTCTTATAGACCCCTGTGATAGTTTCACATGCGAATCCGCTCCTGTGGCGCAATTCTCGCAGAGAATGGCTCCGTGCGAGACATAAAAACTGAATCCTGATTTTCCGCACCTTGCACAGCCGTCAAGCCTTGGCGCATAACCCGCAAGGTCAAGAAACTTTACCTTATACATTATTACAGTGTGCAGCGCAGCGCAGTCCTTTTCCATTGTCTTCAGTATATCCAGAAAAAGCATGAATATCTTTTTATTTGCCTCATGCTCCGGAAGCATATTCACGGTAAGCTCTATTATCTCTGAAGCCTTCAAAAAACAATTTAGACTCTCCCGTATAGATTTAAACGGGAGGATTATATCTGACTGCGTCAGCCGGGGGAGATTCGCGTCTTCCTTTCCCCAAAATGCTATCTTTGAGTATGTAAGAGGTTCAAGGCTGCTTCCGAACCTGCTCTTTATCTTTCGCGGGCTTTTGGCAAATGCCTTTATAAGGCCGAAATCATAACTTAGAAATGTTACTATGAGGTCTGCTTCTCCGAAAGGGATAGTTTTTAGGACAATGCCTTCAGTTCTGCGTAACATCAGAATTAAGAGTTTAAAGTTAAGGGTTGAGAGTTAAAAGTTATTGAGTTTTCAACTTTTAATTTTAAATTTCTAATTTTTAACTCTTTTCACATCACGTTCCCGAAATCCTCGGGCTTAAGATTTTTAAGCCATTCATCAAGTTCATCTTTAGTTCTCTTTTCAAGAATGCTTTCTTCAACAAAGATAGGAGCGTTAACCCGCAGGGCCACTGCAATTGCATCGCTGGGCCTTGAATCTATTGTTACCTCATCCTTTCCGTCATTGAGATAGATGAGGGCATAATAAGTATTGTCAAGTATCTCTGTAACCGCAACCCTTGATATTTTCATCTTAAGGTTATGCGCCATATTCTTTATCAGGTCGTGGGTCAAAGGCCTCGGGGTCACAACCTTTCCGAGCGCCAGAGCAATGGAATCTGCCTCAGGTTTTCCTATCCATATAGGCAGTGTGGCTGTACCTTCTGCATCCTTCAGAAGCAGGATATACATACTGCTGCGCGGGTCAAACAACAAACCTTCAACTGTCATACGGACAAGCATAATTATCAAACCTTTTAGAATAAAAGTTGTTTTAAGATAACATTATCAGGCGGGATTGTTCAACTGGAAACAGAAAACGCAGGACATAGTATTTTCACTCATTCTCACTACGCTCCGAGGTTTTTGCCTCATTATATAAATTTTCTTTTGGGAATATCGGCAAAAAAAACCGTTCAAAAACCATATCCTGCGTTCATTCACAATATTGATATGACTTCTATTTTAATCCGCTTGCAGCCTCTCTAATTCTCTTTACACCCTTCTCAAGATTCTCCATAGAAGTAGCATAAGAAAGCCTTATGTGATTGTCATCGCCGAATGCATCGCCTGGCACAAGCGCGACATTGGCCTTTTCAAGAAGATAGAGCGCAAGCTCGGACGACGAAGGGATTTTTTTTCCTTCAGCCTGTTTGCCGTATAATTTTGAAGTATTGGGGAATGCGTAAAAAGCCCCTGTGGGAGTAAGACAGCTTATGCCCGGGATTGAATTAAGTTCGGACACGAGATATTTCCTTCGCTTGTCAAATTCAGCAAGCATTGTCTTTATAAAATCCTGTGGGCCGGTTAAGGCCTCAACAGCCGCCTTCTGCGCGATTGACGTTGGATTTGATGTTGATTGGCTCTGAATATTTGTCATCGCCTTGATTATATCTTTAGGGCCTGCCGTATAACCAATCCTCCAGCCGGTCATCGCATACGCCTTTGAAAGCCCGTTCACAATAAGCGTCCTGTTTTTTATCTCGTTTCCGAGCGATGCGATGCTTGTATGAACAAATCCGTCATAGGTAAGTTTCTCGTATATCTCATCAGAAATTACATAGAGGTTACTTTCCAATGCAATGGACGCTATGTCTTCCAGCGTTTTCCTGTCATATGTAAGCCCTGTAGGATTTGAAGGTGAGTTAAGTATTATTGCCTTTGTCTTTTTTGTTATATGCGATTTAAGGGCATCAGCTTTGAGAATGAATTTATCCTTCTCGTATGTCTTTACAAAGACAGGCTCGGCATCATTTAAAATCACCTGATCAGGATACGAGACCCAGTAAGGAGCGGAAATTATAACCTCATCGCCTTTTCCGTAGAGCGCCTGAGCGATGTTATAAAGACTATGCTTGGCACCGCATGAGACAATAACCTCTTCACGTGAGTATTCAAGACCGTTGTCTTTCCTGAATTTTTCTATTATTGCGTCTTTAAGGGCGTCAATGCCTCCGACAGGGGTGTATTTTGTAAAGCCATCCTTTATCGCCTTTATGGCAGCCTCTTTAATGTTTTCAGGTGTGTCAAAATCAGGCTCGCCCACCCCGAAATTCACAACATCAGCCCCTGCTGCCTTCATCGCCTTTGCCTTTGCATCAATCGCAAGTGTGGGGGATGGTTTTATATTTTTTGCCCTTTCAGAAAGCATGCGCAAATCCTCCGTTCAAAATTAATTAGTCTGATAATTCCCTGTATGCTGCAGGGTGTCCTTCTTGTCATTGCAACCCCCGATTTTCATCGGGACTCGCAATGACGGCATGAAGCCGGCTTTAATCCGTAATATTGTAATATTTTTTAAGGGCGTCTTTTGCCCCGGTTCTTCCAAGAGAAACAGCCTTTTTCCATGCCTCTTTGGCTTCATTGTCCTTATACTGGTAAAACAGGGCATAGCCCAGGCTTTCCCATGCAATACCGTATGATGAATCAACTGCTATTGACTTCCTATAATAACTCTCAGCCTTAACATAGTCTTTCTGGTATTCGTATGCCAGCCCGATGTTGTTAAGGGCGTCTTTTGCGCGCGGATTCAGCGCAAGAACCCTGTTGTAATACTCAATGGCCTTGCTGTATTCTCCTTTTTCGTTGTAAACAAAGCCCAACTCAAACAGTGCATTTTCGTGGTTCGGGTCAATGCTTATGGCTTTGAGATAATATTGTATTGCCGTATCAGGGTCTTTCTTGTTCCATTTTAAATCATAACCTCTTGAATAGTATTCAGAAACGCTCAAGCCTGAGGGAATAGAAACAGAAGGCGAAGGAGAAGGAGCAGGAGAAGGAGAAGGCGCGGGCGCAGGGGTAATGCCATCAGTGACGTCGGTGATATTGTAATATTTTTTAAGAGCATCCTTTGCAGAGGCCTTTCCAAGGGAAACAGCTTTCTTCCATGCCTCTTTGGCCTCGCTGTCTTTCATCTGAAAATATAAAGCATAGCCCAGGCTTTCCCACGCTGTTCCGTATGAGGGGTCAATCTTGATTGATTCCCTGTAATATCCCTCAGCCCTCGCATATTCTTTCTGTGCCTCATATACAAGGCCCAGATTATTATGGTAAGCAGGGTCCTTGCCGTAAAGCTGAATCGCCTTTTCATAGGCGGCTATTGCCTTGGGATACTCCTTCTTGTCATGGTAATAAAGGTTTCCCATATAGAAATACGAAAGGTCATGGTCCGGTTTCAATGTAACAACTTTTTGGTAATAACCTATGGCTGTGTCAATATTGTATCTGCTGAACTCCTTGTTGCTGTAAAGAAAGCCCATGTTGTAATAAGCCAGATGGTTGTCAGGGCTAACTTCGCTTGCTCTTTTATACCAATACTCTGCATCTGAAAAATTCTTGTCTTTGGTCTCAAATATAATTCCTAGATTAATCATTGCGTTTACATAGCCGGGGTTAATCTCTATGGTTTTTTTGTAATAATTTTTGCTTTCAGCATACTGTTTCATATCGTCATAAAGAATTCCCATGTTGTAGTAAGCCATGTGATATTTCGGGTCGCTCTGAATGGCTTTCTTGTACCAACCCTCCGCCTCTTTGTATTTTTTAGCCTTCCACATGACAAGCCCCATGCCGTTGAGGGCCAATGTGTAATTCGGGTCAATGTCAAGAGACTTTTTGTACCACTTCTCTGCATTCTGGAGGTCGTTAAGACGTGAATATGCCAGCCCGATATTGTTAGGAGCGTCTTTTGCGCCCGGATTCAGCGCTACAACTTTGCTGTAATATCCGATGGCCTTTTGATATTCTCCTTTTTCGTTATAAACATAGCCCAATTCAAAAAGGGCATTTTCGTGGTTTGGGTCAATGCTCACAGCCTTCAGGTAATATTCTATTGCCTTGTTAGTGTCTTTCTTGTTCCACTTATAATCGTAGCCCATTGAGTAATAATCAGAGGCCTTGCCGGCCGGCAGGTCTGTTTTAGCAATCTTCTCTTTCTTAACATCCTGTGCCTCTGCTGTTTGAGCGACAGTCTTAATATCCAGCACCCTCGTAAGTGAGCCAAAGAGTTTAAAAGCTACCGCATTTGACAACGCAAGCGCATTATCCTCTAAACCTAAATCTTGGGCCACGGCTTTTATTTCTGCGGTCTCCACATCTACAAAACGGGCGTCAATTTGCAACTTGTCCTTATGAATTGTATAGGTCCCTATGACAACTACCCTTGCGCCAAGTTGTTTACCGATTTTAGCGGCTGTCTTTGCATCTACAATGCCGGATTTTTGAAATTTAAATTCCTGAAGCGCCTGCTCCAGCAGAGATCTCTCTATAAGCAACACTTCCCTGCTTTCACCCAACTTTGAAACAATACTCTCCGCAATCGTATGGGACAGCCAATCGTGCTCTTTTTTGCCTGAAATATTTTTAAAAGGTAAAACAGCAATCGTCGGTTTTTTTTCCTGAGCATCCGTCACTGCAAACGGAACCGTAAAAAACGATAAAATGACCAACAGGATTACAATCTTTTTCATTCTCCCCTCCTGACTTCCCGATTGATTTTAATATATACGATTATTATGGTTTTGTAAATCAACTATAAGTTAATTTTGACTCCAGGATGAATGGCAAGTCAAGGTAATTTTCACACTACTCAACCCATCTGAGTATCTTTTCTGTCTCCACTCTTGAAGTCCTGAAAGTATTGATCGGATTTTCCATATCAGGATAGCCGATTGAGATGCCGAGGACCAGCCTCTTTGATTCAGGTATGCCGAGGAATTGCTTTACCTCATGCGAATAGTCGGTAAGAAACGCCTGCGGCACAGTGCCAATGCCGTGCGCGCGGGCAGCAAGCATGAGGCTCTGGGCAAAAAGCCCTGCATCAAAGATGGACCATTCATTGAGGGACGCATCTTGGAAAATAAAAATGCCGTGCGGAGCTCCGTAAAAACGAAAATTTGCGGCTTTGGATTTCTTCTTCATCTCAGGGCTGTTTAAGTCTACGCCCATCAATGCGCTTCTTTTTTTCATTAGCTCGTTAATCCTGTCTGCTATGTCTGGCGGCCAAGATACTGCTTCGGGAATATCAGGAGCAGGTGTTTTCCCTTCTTCAAGAAGCCTGACGAGAAGAGCGGATAATTCCTCCTTCTTTTTTCCTGATACAACGACAACCTCCCACGGCTGGCTGTTTTTATAGGAAGGGCTCCGTTGCGCAGTATTAATTATTTCGGTCAGTACACTATTCGGCACAAGGCCGGGCTTAAACTTTCTGATACTCATCCTTGTTTTAATGCATTCAACGGCTTCCATAACCTCTCCTTTTTTACTGTGTTTTTACTGCTTTTATCTTTAATAATGCCTCTTTTGCAGCATTGGTTTCAGCTTCTTTCTTGTTCCTGCCCCTGCCCCTGCCAAGCATGTCTCCTTTAATATAAACTTCAACAGTAAAAATTTTCATGTGTTCTTCGCCTTCCTGTTTCACTGTTACATAGCGGGGCAGAGAGCCGAACCTTACCTGGCTTTCTTCCTGAAGGTCTGTCTTAAAATCAAAAAACTGCTCTGATGATATTGCCGTATCAATCCTGCCCTGCAAAAGCCTTAATACTGCATCCCGCGCGCGCTCATAGCCTCCGTCAATATATATGGCTCCGAATACAGCCTCCATGGCATCGGCAAGTATTGATTTTTTTCCCCTTCCTCCGGTTTCCTTTTCGCCCTTCCCCAGCCTGAGGTGCGCCCCGAGCGATATGCTCTCCGCAACATCGGACAGAACAGCCTCTTTTACGAGATATGATTTTATTTTTGACATCGTTGCTTCCGAATAATACTTATCCAGTTTAAACAAATATTCCACAACGACAAGCCCCAGAACCGAATCCCCTAAGAACTCAAGCCTCTCGTTATATGAAGATGTCTTGTCGGCATTTTCGTGATGAAAAGACCTATGTGTAACAGCCTCTAAAACAAGCTTCTTGTCTTTAAAATGATATGCGAGGCTGTTTTCCAGCCCTTCAATCCCTTGCTTTGACATTATCAAATATAATACACTTGTAAACACCAATGTCAACATGACTGATAGTCAACTTATTGAAAACATAAGCAGAATATACAGACGGATTTCTGAGGCGGCTGTTAGGGCCGGAAGGAAGGCCGAAGATATAAAGCTTATTGCCGTAACAAAGACAGTAGGTTTACAGCAGATACAGGAGGCTGCAGGCGCAGGATT
>QZJQ01000058.1 GCA_003599795.1 Nitrospiraceae bacterium | reverse complement strand
TTTTTGAATTCATATACTATCTCGGCTCCTCAGCCAAAAGGCATTATTCCCTCAAGCGTCAAAGACGCCTTCCTCATAAGGTCATCAGTATAGGTAATATCACTGCCGGAGGCACCGGGAAGACGCCTGCCGTAATTGCAATTGCAGAAGAGGCGAAGAAGAGAGGTTTCTATCCAATAATACTTACAAGAGGATATAAAGGAAAGGCAAAGGGGCCGGTGTTTGTGAAGGATGCAGGATACTCGCCTCGGGCGAGTCGCCGAGGAGACAAGATACAGGATACAGGATTAAAAACAAATACATCATACATCATGCATCGTGCATCATGCATCATGTATGGAGATGAGCCAGTATTAATGTCAGAGATATTAAAAGACGTTCCTATTGTAAAATGCGCTGACAGATATGCAGGCGGAATGTTTGCCCTTCAAACCCTAACCCCTAATCCCCAATCCCAGTTCCTCTTCATCCTTGACGACGGATTCCAGCACTGGAAGCTTTTCAGGGATAAGAACGTTCTGTTAATAGACGCCGAGAATCCTTTTGACAACAGGCGGCTTCTGCCTGTCGGCTTGCTCAGGGAACCTCTCAAGGAAATAGAAAGGGCAGATATTATAGTTTTAACAAAAGCTCAAAGCTGTCAGCCGTCAGTCGTCAGTGGGTTAAAAGACGAGATAAGGCTGTATAACAAGACAGCACCGGTATTTCTGTCACGGCACAGACCGGTTGGATTCAAAAAATCAACAGGCGAAGAGATTGGCATTGAATGGGCAAAGGATAAAAAGTTCTTCGCGTTCTGCGGTATAGGCAGCCCTGAATCATTCAAAAAAACCGTTTTGTCCACAGGATGCAACCTCAAGGGCCTTAAAAAATACAGCGACCATTATTCTTATAAAGAAGAGGACATTGAAGACATCATTAAAGAGGCAAAAGCAGGGAATGCAGACTGGATTGTTACAACAGAAAAGGATATGGCCAGGCTAAGAGGCATGCGCTTGCCTGAAAATCTTGTTGCTCTTACAATCAGATTTGCAATTGATGAGGGCTTTTATGATGAAATATTTAAGTCCTGAAGATTGTGAATACTTTTTCACTTGACAACGATTAAGAAGTTAAATTATCTTATTAGCATTTTAAATCGGCGTATGGATAGATTTTAAGTTATTCTACAGGGGTTTTAAAACTTGGATAAAACTTTTATGCCTGGAACTTATCTGCCTTCGGATTATCTGCCGGTTATGATATTCCTGATGGTCGCAACGGCCTTCGGGATAGGTTCCTTATTAATCGGTGAACTCCTCCGTCTTAAAAAACCATATTCCGAAAAGCTTATGCCATATGAATCCGGCAACCTGCCTGTTGGAGAGCCGAGATACAGATTTTCCGTTAAGTTCTATATTATTGCCATGCTCTTTGTTATCTTTGACGTTGAGGCTATTTTCCTTTATCCCTGGGCTGTTGTATTTGACAAGATTGGACTATACGCCTTTATTGAGATGATTATTTTTATAGTTATACTGTTTGTCGGCTATGTTTATGCATGGAAAAAGGAGGCATTCAAGTGGGACTGATTACAAGCGCAATTTCTCCATCGCTTGTTGAGGTTGAAAAAGGCACAAAGATATTGTCGCCCAATATCATTATTACCTCAATGGACAAGCTCATCAACTGGGGAAGAAGCTCATCCTTATGGCCCGTGACCTTCGGGCTTGCCTGATGCGCCATTGAAATGATGACGACGGGATCGTCACACTACGACCTGGACAGAATGGGGGTTATCTTCAGGGGTTCTCCCCGGCAGGCGGACTTCATGATTGTAGCAGGCACTGTTACGAAAAAGATGTCCGAGATTGTGAGAAGGGTATATGACCAGATGCCTGAGCCCCGATATGTTATTTCAATGGGAAGCTGCGCATGTTCTGGCGGCATTTTCAATACATACAGCACAGTACAGGGGTGCGACAGTTTTCTGCCTGTGGATGTTTATATTCCGGGCTGCCCTCCAAGGCCGGAGGCCTTGCTTGAAGGGATAATTAAGCTTCAGGAAAAGATAAAAGGCGAGCATTTCAGGTGGAGCAGGTGGAGATGAAGCCATTAGAGATTGCAGATAAGATAACGGAGAAATTCCCTGATGAAGTGCTTGATGTAAGGGAATTCAGGGAACAGGTTTCTGTCACATTAAAGAAAGACAGAATCCTTGAAATATGCAGGTATCTCCATGACGATCCCGATCTTTGTTTTGACTATCTTGTTGATATATGCGGCGCGGACTATGAGGGAAAGAAAGAAAAGAGGTTTGAGGTTGTCTATCATCTTTATTCCATAGAACGCTGTCATGCAATAAGACTGAAGGCAGAAGTGACTGAAACTAAGCCTGAGATTGCTTCTGTTACAAACATATGGGCGGGCGCAGGATGGCATGAAAGGGAATGCTATGACATGTTCGGGATTGCCTTTAGCGGTAATTCTGATCTCAGGAGAATTCTGATGCCTGAGGACTGGGAAGGATATCCGCTGCGAAAGGATTATCCGGTGGAAGGAACAGAGAGGGAATGGCCGGGGTTTGAGGCAGTTCTTGACAGAGCAAATAGATTTAAGAAGTTTGATTGGCAGGGATAGAATATCATGAATCACGCTGAAAAGACGTTTGAGACCAGAGAATTAAGCATCAGCATGGGGCCCCAGCATCCGGCAACACATGGGGTTCTCAGGCTTGTGCTTACCCTTGACGGTGAAACTGTTGTTAAGTGCACCCCTCATGTCGGTTATCTCCACAGAGGGATAGAAAAACTCGGAGAAAACAGGACCTATTTTGCCGCCCTCCCTCTCACTGACAGACTCGACTACATATCATCCATGAACAACAATGTCGGCTATGTCAATGCTGTTGAAAAACTTTTTGGCATTGAAGCCCCTGAAAGGGCAAAATTTATCAGAACCATGGTTGCAGAGATGGGAAGGATTTCAAGCCACATTATATGGCTTGGAACACATGTCCTTGATATAGGCGCAACAACACCGTTTCTGTATGCATTCAGGGAAAGAGAACGCATTATCGACCTTTTTGAAGCATTGTGCGGGGCCAGGCTAACGGTGAGTTATCCGAGGGTCGGCGGTGTGCGGAACGACATTTCGCAGGAATTTCTTGATGAACTCTATGCGTTTGTTCTTGAGTTTCCTGACAGGATGGATGACTATGAAACACTTGTCACTGAAAACAGAATTTGGAAAAAAAGGACAGTGGGCATAGGAGTTATTTCTCCTGAAGAGGCAATAAACTGGGGGCTGACAGGCGGCATGCTCAGGGGCTCAGGCGTGAACTATGACGTAAGGAAACACGCTCCTTACGATGCGTATGACAGGGTTGAGTTTGATGTACCGTTGGGGAAAAACGGCGATTGCTATGACAGGTATCTTGTCAGGATGGGTGAGATGAGGCAGGCAAACAGGATAATCAAGCAGTGCATTGAAAAACTGCCCGCAGGGCCTGTTATGGCTGATTCCCCCAAATTTACCCTTCCCCCGAAAGAGATGATATTAAAGGATATGGAACATCTCATACATCAGTTCGTATTAATAACAAAAGGCCCGGCTGCTCCGGAGGGAGAGATATATTCTGCTACAGAGGTTCCTAAGGGAGAACTTGGATTTTATTTTGTAAGCGACGGCGCCGGCAAGCCGTACAGGATGAGAGTGAGAGCGCCCTCTTTTGTGCATGCATCGGTTCTGCCGAGACTATGCGAAGGCGGATTTGTCGCAGACGTTATAGCAAACATAGGGACAATTGATATAGTTCTCGGAGAATGTGACAGGTAATGTTAAGCGAAATTGCCATAAAAGAACTGAGTGAGATACGGGGAAAATATCCTGAGGCAAGGGCTGCGCTTTTGCCTGCTCTTTATATAGCACAGAGAGAATTCGGGTATCTCGGAGCTGATGCGTATGAGGCTGTTTCTGATATCCTCGGCGTTCCAAAAGCGATTGCAAGAGGTGTAGGGACTTTTTATGCGATGTACAAGCATAAGCCTGCGGGGAGGCATGTTATACAGCTGTGCACAAATGTCTCGTGCATGATACTCGGCGCAGAAAAGCTGGCAGATTTTCTTAAGAAGAAATACGGGCTTGAGCCCGGAGGAACCACACCTGACAAAAAATTCTCACTCGTGATTATGGAATGCATAGGCGCGTGCGGCACAGCTCCGGCAATGCTTGTGAATGAAGATTTTTATGAAAAGCTCACGGAGAAATATATAGAGGAGATACTGGACAGCTACAAATAAGATGCAAAATCCAAACATTTTAATTTTACGAGTTTTAAGGTGAAGATAAAAGTAAAGAAAACCTTTCATTCCCTGACCGGCAAGCTAATCTTGTCCATAGGCATACTTATGATTGTTGGCAGCGCTGTATTCTGGTATTTTCTGATTTATTATGAGGAGCGGGAATTCATCAGGAATTCGGAAAAGTATGGCCATTCTTTGGCTGATGTTGTAAGGAAAAGCATGCGTTACGGAATGCTCACCTCCCAGCCTCATCCGATTAAACAGGCAGTTGAGGCAATCGGTTCTGCCGAGGATGTCCTGGGGATAAGGGTATTTGACTGCAAAGGCAGGGTTGCCTATTCTTCAAATAAAGATGAAAAAGGCCTTGTGCTTGACGCGGCTAAATCTTTCTGCATGAATCAGTATCCAAGGCGCGCTGAGATTAAAGAGGCACCAAGCTATTCAGACAGGCAAGATAAAAACGGCTTTAAGGCACTGAACATGCTTACCCCGATATATAACGAGCCTGCATGTTATACGTCCTCATGCCATGTTCACCGCAAAGGAGACACAATCCTTGGAATCATCGAATCTGATATCTCTTTGTCTGTTATGGATAAGACTACAAGAGAGCATAAGATTGCAATGACTATTTTTGTTTCCGGGTTTATCTTTGCGATATCGGTTGTGCTCTGCAAAATCCTCTGGAATACGGTTTCTGTTCCCATCAGTATTCTTGCAAAGGGCATGGAAGAGGTTTCTGCAGGGAACCTTAATTACACAGTTAAGATAGACACCAAAGACGAGCTTGGAGAGCTTGCAGCCTCATTTAATGCCATGACAGGCGACATTAGAAAGGCAAAGAACGAACTTGTGGAATGGGGAAGCACGCTTGAGAAAAAAGTTCAGGAAAAAACCGAAGCCATTCGCAAGGCGCAGGCGCAGCTTGTGCATTCGGAGAAACTGGCTTCTCTCGGAAGGATGGCAGCCGGAGTTGCCCATGAGATAAACAGCCCCCTGACCGGAATTGTAACTTTTGCTCATTTGCTTCAGAAAAAGTTTGACGCCGGAACACAGGAGAGAGAGGACATAGACGTTATAATAGATCAGGCTAACAGGTGTTCCAATATCATAAAGGGGCTTCTCGGGTTTGCCAGGGCCTCCGCAGCTGATAAAACCGCGGTAAACATTAACGATATTCTGAACAGCTCTCTGAACATAGTCCGCAATAAGGCCGATTTTTTCAACGTGAAGATGGTGATAAATTATGAGGAGAAACTGCATTATGTAAAGGCAGACACTTCCCAGCTTCAGCAGGTCTTTCTTAATATGATTATGAATGCTGCGGACGCAATGGACGGAAAAGGGACGATTACAATTACCACTAAAAACACAACTGAGAACGGCAGGGATTTTATAGAGATTGAATTCAGGGATACGGGTTCCGGCATCACGGACAAAAATCTGGAAAAGATATTTGAGCCTTTCTTCACTACTAAGCCTGTCGGCAAGGGCACGGGTCTCGGGCTTGCCGTCAGCCACGGAATAATTCAGGAGCACGGCGGCAATATTTTTGTGAAGACAAAACCAGGTAAGGGCACAAGCTTTTTTATCAAGCTGCCTGCTAATAAGGAAGTTTTATGAGCAAGGGTAATATCCTCATTATAGACGACGAAGATATTGTAAGAATAAGCTGTAAACGCGCGCTCATGCCTGAGGGTTTTGAAGTAAAAACAGCCCAAAACGGCATTGAAGGGCTTAAGATGATTGAGGAAGAGAGATTTGATATTGTCCTTACTGACCTCAAGATGCCGGATATAGACGGAATAGAGGTCTTGAGGCTTATCAAACAGAGATGGGCTGATACAGTGGTTATAATTATTACAGGATATCAGACTGTTGACAGCGCAGTTAAGGCTATAAAACTCGGCGCATACGATTATATTGAAAAGCCTTTTACGCCCGACGGTATAGTCAACGTTGTGCACAGAGCGCTGGAAGACAGAAAAAAGTAAAGGGGACTGCCATGGAAAAGAAAGGCAAAATATTGGTCCTTGACGATGATCCGGTTGTAACCTTAAGCTGCAAAAGGATACTCGGCGGAGAGGGGTATAACATTGTAACCGCCGGAAACGGCAAAGAAGCGCTGGAGAAGATTGAGAAGGAGGAATTTGACCTCCTGATATCAGATATAAGGCTGCCAGATATAAACGGCATTGCCGTATTAAAAGAGTCCAAGATCATACAGCCCAAGTTAGACGTTGTTATCATCACAGGTTATCCGAATCTGGAAGATGCAAAGGAATCCGTAAAACTCGGAGCGCTTGAGTACATTGAGAAGCCTTTTACGCCTGATTTCATGATAAATGTCGCCGGAAAGATTTTTGATAAGCGCGGCTGGATACTGAGGAAAGCATTTATTGATGAATTCAGAAATGAGATAGTCTCATTGAGAGACGCAGAAAACCCGGTCATCTTTTATAAGGAAGGCACCTGGGCCAGGAAACTGAACGATGGGATATGGGAAGTCGGATGTGACGTCAGATACTGGCTTTTAGGCGGACAGCTCATGCATATTGAGCTTTCGGGCGGTCTTAATACAGTTACAGCAGGAGAACCTTTTGCCAGAATCCTGTCTGCAGGCGGCGAAACGCAGGATCTCATTTCGCCCATGACAGGGAAGGTCATTGAACTTAATCTTAACGCGAATGCGGCAATGGGCGCCCTTTTGAGGGACAATCTGAGCGAAGGATGGCTGTTATGGCTGGCAAGAATTCAGCCGGCTGCAATGTAATGCAAAATTTAAATATGGTCGCCGCAAGCGGCTCGCTGAAGAGAGGATTAATTATTTTTGTATTCTTGATGATAAATTTTGATTTTTTAATCGGGGAGTGTTATGGCAGCTAAAATTCTTGTTGTAGACGATGAAGTTATTGTTATAAAAAGCGCTGAAAGAGTCCTGCGCTCAGAAGGCTATGACGTGGAAGGCGTTTTAAGCGGCAGAGAGGCGATGCTCAAGCTTGAACAGAACAATTACGACCTTGTTCTTACAGACCTCAAAATGCCTGAAGTTGACGGAATAACCTTAATCAGATGGCTGAGAAACGTAAAACCGTCAATCGGGATTGTGATAATCACCGGCTATCCTTCGCAGGAAACGATAAAAGAAGCGCTTGAACTCGGCATCATTGACTATGTCCCAAAACCGTTTACGCCTGCGGTTCTATCGGATGTGACGAAAAGGGCATTGGAATGGGGAAAAGGCGAGGCTGAAGCTGAAAAACCCAAGGAAGAATTCCCGCCTGCAATGCTCAGCGAATTAGACAGGGTTGTCAAAGAACACAAAGACAAACCCGGAAGCCTCATCCCTGTGCTGCAGCGCGCTCAGGAAATTGTAGGCTACCTGCCGCCTTTTATACAGAAGCGTATCGGCAGAGGGTTAAATATATCTCCTGCAGAAGTTCACAGCGTTGTATCTTTCTACTCATTCTTCACAATGAAGCCGAGAGGCGACCATAATATCAGGGTCTGCCTCGGGACAGCATGTTATGTCAAGGGCATTGAAGGCGTTCTTGACAAGATAAAAGGTTCGCTGAAGATTAATATCGGAGATACAACTGAAAACAAGAAGTTTTCACTTGAAGGCGTAAGATGCCTCGGCGCTTGCGGGCTGGCGCCTGTTATGGTTGTGGATCAGGATACATACGGCGCAATGACGCCTAAAAAGGCTCTGGAAGTCATCGGCCGGTACGATTCTTCTTTTGTGGGCGCAGCTGCAAAAGAAGAAGCAGAAGAAACAACTGAATAAGGAGGTTTGAGATGCCGAGATTGACAGTAGGGGATCTTCAAAAGATAAAGGAAAAACATAAAACAGAATTTACATTAAGAGAAGGCGGATACAGGGCCAAGGTCACAGTCCACATGGGCACCTGCGGGATTGCAGCAGGCGCAAGAGAGGTAATGACAGCGCTTCTTGATGAAATCTCAGGCGCAGGCATCAGCGACGTTATTGCCACAACCTCAGGCTGCGCCGGGCTGTGCGCGCGCGAGCCTCTGGCTACAGTTGAAATAATCAATGCGCCGCCTGTCAAATACTGTGATTTAAACGCTGAAAAGATGAAGGAAATATTCAGGGAACATATAATGGCGGGAAATCCCGTAGAAAAATATGCCCTTGTTGTCGGATGCGAGACAATGTACTAAAAGTTAAGAGTTAAAGGTTAAGAGTTAAAGAATCAGAAACTTATAATTTTAAACTTTCAACTTTGAACTCTCATATAGGAGGAATGTTGGAAAAGGTTCGTACAAATTTAATGCTGTGCGCGGGAACAGGCTGTGTGGCCAGCGGCACTGCGAAAGTTAAAGACGCCCTGCAGAAAGAACTTGAAAAGAGAGGACTTGAAAAAGAGATAAAGATTGTCCTCACAGGCTGCAACGGCTACTGCGCAGAAGGCCCTGTTATGGCAGTTTATCCGGATGAGATCTTTTATCAGAAGCTGACGGTTGAGGATGTGCCTATGCTGGTTGAAGAGCATTTTCTTAAGGGCCGGCCTTATCAGAAGCTGATGTTCAAAGAGCCGGAGAAGAAGACTGCAATACCTATGATGAAAGAGATTCCGTTCTTCAAACATCAGGTTCTCAGGGTTTTAAGAAACAAGGGGCTTATAGACCCTGAAAAGATAGAGGAATATATTTCAAGGGACGGTTATCAGGCTGCTGCAAAGGCGCTTTTGCAGATGACGCAGGAAGACATTATTAAGGTTATAAAGGATTCAGGCATAAGGGGACGGGGAGGCGCTGGATTCCCGACAGGCTTAAAATGGGAGTTTGCATCAAAGGTAAAGTCGGATGTGAAGTTTATGCTCTGCAATGGAGACGAAGGCGACCCCGGAGCTTTTATGGACAGGTCTGTTATGGAGGCTGACCCCCACTCCGTAATAGAAGGCATGATTATAGGAGCAAGGGCCATAGGCGCCCATCATGGTTATATATATGTCAGGGCTGAGTATCCGTTGGCTGTAAAACGTCTTCAGATGGCTATAGACAAGGCTGTTGAGTCAGGCCTTTTGGGTAAGAATATACTTGATTCAGGGTTTGACTTTGAGCTTCAGATATATCAGGGAGCAGGCGCGTTTGTGTGCGGCGAAGAAACAGCGCTTATGCGTTCAATAGAAGGCAAAAGGGGTATGCCGAGGCCCAGGCCTCCTTTCCCTGCGCAAAAGGGGTTGTGGGATAAACCGTCAGTTCTTAACAATGTAGAAACTCTTGCTCAGATTGCTCCGATAATACTGAACGGCCCTGAGTGGTACAGAAGCCTCGGCACTGAAAAGAGCACAGGCACAAAGGTCTTTGCGCTTACAGGCGCTGTGAATAATGTCGGGCTTGTTGAGGTGCCTATGGGCATTCCTCTGAGAACCATAATATACGATATAGGCGGCGGCATACGGAAAGGAAGAAAGTTCAAGGCAGTCCAGCTTGGCGGGCCTTCCGGCGGATGCATCCCTGAACACCTCCTGAACACTCCTGTTACATACGAGGATATTGTTGCAACCGGCGCCATCGTAGGCTCCGGCGGTATGGTTGTTATGGATGACAATACATGCATGGTTGGAACTGCAAAATTCTTCCTTGAGTTTACAACAGATGAATCATGCGGCAAGTGCCCTCCTTGCAGGGTCGGCACAAAGATACTTCTGGATATGCTGACCGACATCACAGAAGGAAGGGGTAAAGAAGGCGATATAGAGACGCTTGAAGACCTTGGCAGGGATATAATTGCTACCTCGCTCTGCGGGCTTGGACAGACAGCACCCAATCCCATACTTACAACAATAAAGTATTTCAGGGACGAATTCGAATCACATATAAAGCACAAATGGTGCAAGGCCGGCGTCTGCCGCGAACTTACGACATTCCTTATTGATGAAAAGCTTTGCAAGGGATGCGGGGCCTGCCTGAGGGCATGCCCTTCAAAGGCAATATCAGGAGAAAAGAAGATGCCGCACAAAATTATACAGGACCTTTGCGTGCATTGCAGGACCTGCTATGACGCATGCAAATTCAAGTCAATAAAAATCCTGCCCGCAAAATTTCAGGGCGATCCGGCAGAGCTTGAAGCCGTATCAGGAAAGTCAAAGAGGGAAGCGGAATGATAGAGCTGACAATTAACAATAAGAAAATTTCCGTGGAAGAAGGCACAACAATACTTAAGGCAGCGCAGAAGAACGGCATTAAGATACCGAACCTTTGCTTTGACAAAAGGCTCAGGCCGTACGGCGGATGCAGGCTCTGCGTTGTTGAGTTAGAAGGGCAGCCGAGGCTTTTTGCCTCGTGTTCAACTCCGGCTGCGCCGGGCATGGTTGTTAAGACCGATACGCCTAAACTGCGAAAAGCCAGGCAGACAGTGCTGGAGCTTCTCCTTATCCACCATCCGCTGGACTGCCCCATATGCGACAAGGCAGGAGAATGCGATCTTCAGGATCTTGCATACGAATTCGGCAAACCTGAAGGCAGGTTTATAAGGCACAGAAAAGAAGCTCCTGCTGATGTCAGGGGCCCGCTTGTTGAATTAACCGCAAACAGGTGCATACTCTGCGGCAAGTGCGTGAGAATCTGCGCAGAGCATCAGGGACGCAGCGCTCTCGGTCTGATAGGCAGAGGATTTCCCACAGTGGTACAGCCTGCTTTCAGCGAAATACTTGAATGCGATTACTGCGGCCAGTGCATTGACGCCTGTCCGACAGGCGCGCTTTTAAGCAAGCCCTCAAAGTTTCAGGCGCGCGCATGGTTTCTTGAGGAAAAAGACACTATTTGTCCTTTCTGCGGCTGCGGCTGCACGCTTACGCTTGGAATCAGGGAAGGGAAGATTCTCAGGTCGCGGGGCAAGGAAGACAACGGAAGGAGCGAAGGAAATCTCTGCGGCAGGGGCAGGTTTGGGTTTGATTACATATACAGCGAAAACCGTTTGAAGACGCCTATGATAAAAAAAGACGGTGGTTTTGTTTCTGTTTCATGGGATGAAGCGCTCACGTATATAAGCAATAACCTGAAGGCTGTAATGACATCTCACGGCCCCTCCTCCGCCGGCGCCATAGGCTCGCATAGATGCACGAATGAAGATAACTACATGCTGCAAAAATTTATGAGAGAGGCTGTGGGTTCCGATAACATAGATTCCTCTGCTGCTTTCGGTTATGCCAAAGCAGAGAAGGCATGGGAGGCGGCATTCGGGCAGAAGGGGCACAGCATAGACCTCAAATCTCCCCTGAATAAAGAAGTGATATTTATCCTTGAATCGGATTTGAGCATAACCCATCCTGTATTCGGGATTAATATCCTGCAGGCAAAAAGAGAAGGCGCAAGGCTTATTGTTGCAGACAGCAGGGAGACAAAACTTACGAAACACAGTTCACAGCGGCTAAAGATAAAACAAGGAACAGGAATAGCGCTTCTGAACGGGATTATGAAGGTTATTATTGATAAAGGCCTTTTTGACAGAGGAAGGGCTTCAGCGTATCAGGGGTTCTCATCCCTTGAATCTTCATTAAAAGATTACACTCTTGAGAAGGTGTCGGGCATCACGGGAATTCCCGAACAAGATATTTCATCTGCTGCAGAGATATTTGCGAATGCAAAAAGCAGGCTGCTGTCCCTTTCTCTGTGTGTTTCTGAAAATAATAAGGGAATGGATACTATACTGGCTGCGGCAAATCTTATTAATCTGTTGGGCGATAATCCGTCTTCGCTTCAGATACCGGCTGAATACGCAAATACTTTCGGGCTTTATCAGGCAGGAATAAAGCGGGATTCAGGCAAAGGCGTCTTAGAAATGCTGTATGGAGAAAGCCCTCTAAAGGCGCTGTATATCATGGGGGAAGACCCGGCTGTGACATTCCCCGATAATTCAGAGATTATCAGGAGGCTGAAATCACTGGACCTTTTGATTGTGCAGGACATAGCTCTCACAGAAACGGCAAAACTGGCGCATGTCATACTTCCTGCTTCAAGCTGGGCGGAAAAAGAAGGGACTTTTACAAATGCAGAGGGCGTTGCCCAGAGGCTTCGCAAGGCAGTGGAAACAACAGGCCAATCGCTTCCCGACTGGCAGATAATCAGAAACCTGTCATTGGCAATGGGGAAAGATATTGGTGTCAGAAATCTTGATGACATTTCAAAAGAGATAAACCCATTACTCAGCCATCAGCTATCAGCTATCAGCCATCAGCCTTGCTTCAATCCTGTCCACTATACTCGTGGCGAAGAACCAGATGGGGAATTTCCCCTGACTATGGTTGTCAGGGATGTGCTGCAGCACTCAGGGAGCATGTCAACGAGGTCTAAGGCTCTGGACCTTGTTGTATCCGAGGCCTTAATAGAGATAAACGAGAAAGATGCAAAAGAACACGGCATCTCAGATAACAGCCACGTTAAGGTAATGTCAAGGCGCGGAACCGTATATCTTAAATCCAAGGTTTCCGACGAGGTTCCTCATGGAACCGTTTATGTGCCGGCGCATTTTCCGCACAACAGTGTTAATGCTCTTACGCACCCCTCGGTTAACGGGGGAATTGCCGTTGATACAGTTAAGATTGAACCGGTAAAGGGGTAATATGTCGCTAACATTAGCTGAGATAAAAGTGATTCTTAATGCAAATGTCATAACATCTAAATTTGATGCAAATATTGTGATTGAAAGGGCGTACAGCGCAGACCTGATGAGTGATGTGCTTTCATTTTCACTAACGGATTCTCTTCTTATAACAGGCCTTGTTGACAAGACTGTTGTACGCACTGCCCAGGTTTCAAATATTAAGGCGATTGTGTTTGCAAGGGGAAAGGTGCCCAGCAAGGACACGGTGGCCCTTGCAGATGAAAAGAATATCCCCTTGATGATTACAAATTATTCCAAGTACGAGTCTTGCGGCAGGCTATATGAAAAAGGGCTCAGGAATTCGCATGACGCAAAATAAAGAAACAACTATGGAAGGGGTCTTTTTCCTGACAGGCAAGGATTTCACCAATGCGGGCGCTGCCTCCTGTGAACTTAAGAGCATCCTTGAAAAGATGGAAGTTGAACACAGCGCCATAAGGAGGGCTGCAATAGCTGCCTTTGAGGCGGAGATGAACATAATAATATACACGCCGGCAGGCATGATGAAATATTCAATTACGCCTGACCATGTCAAAGTTGTATTCCAGGACATGGGGCACGGCATTGAAGATATTGAGCTTGCCATGACCGAGGGCTACTCAACAGCACCTGATTATATCAGGGAGATGGGCTTTGGTTCAGGCATGGGCTTGCCGAACATCAAAAAAAATACGGATGAAATGAAAATTTCATCAATGCCGGGCGCAGGCACAACACTTGAATTTATTATAAAGTTAAGGCAGGAGAAGGACAATGAAAATCTCTGAGATAGTTAAAGGGCTTTCTTTAGAAGTTAAATCTGCCAATGTAAATCTTGAGAAAGAAGTCACGGGCGGATATGTAAGCGACCTTCTCTCCGATGTTATAGCAAACTGTAAAGAGGGCAATATATGGATAACGCTTCAGACGCATCAGAATATTATAGCGGTTGCCGCTCTCAGGGAATTGTCCGGCATCATCCTTGTTAACGGCAAATTGCCTAACGCAGATACCCTTAAAAAGGCAAACGAGGAAGGCATATTGTTAATGGCAAGCTCTTTGCCGGCATTTGAGATTGTCGGAAGGCTTTATAACCTTGGTATTAGATGCCGGTAGAGTTCAGGGCAGATTTACATATACACACATGCCTTTCGCCGTGTGCGGACATAGGGATGACGCCTTTGCGTATTATAGAAAAAGCAGCATCCTTAGGGTTGAACATAATCGCTATCTCTGACCATAATTCTGCTGAGAATGCAGAGGTCGCAAGGAGACTTGGAATGGAAAAAGGCATTAATGCCATACCTGGAATGGAGATAACCTCTTCCGAGGAGGTTCACGTCCTCGGCCTTTTCAGGCATATTGAAGATGCATTGAAGATGCAGAATATTGTTTATGAAAATCTTCAGCCCGGCGAGAACGATGAAAACGCATTCGGCATGCAGGTTGTCGTAAATGAGGAAGAAGAGGTTCTCGGTTTCAACAAGCGCCTTTTGATAGGCGCCACAAGGCTCTCTGTTAACAGCCTTGTGGAAGCGATACATTCTTTTAACGGCATTGCAATCGCAGCCCATGTTGACAGGGAGGGTTTTGGAATTATAAGTCAGCTCGGCTTTATTCCTTCTGATTTGAAACTGGACGCCCTTGAGATATCTTCCCGTGTGCCGATAGAGGAGGCAGAAAGCAGGTTTAAAGAATACAGCCATATTCCATGGATTGTATCTTCTGATGCGCACAGGCTAAATGATATTGGAAAGGCTTACACGGGCTTTTTTATGGAAGATTCCACATTTGAAGAATTAAGGCTTGCATTGAAAGGAGCTGGCGGAAGAAAGATTGCTTGTTGAAGATGCAGGACCTTTCTCTTCATATGCTGGATATTATTGAAAACTCTATTAATGCAGGAGCAAAGAGGATTGAAATAATGATAAATGAGGATTTGGCAAAAGACGTCCTCTCTATTGAGATAAAAGACAATGGCGAGGGGATAGACAGGGAAACACTTGAAAAAGTCCTTGACCCGTTTTATACAACACGGACCACCCGCAGAGTGGGGCTTGGGCTGTCATTGCTTTCCCAGTCGGCAAAAGAAGCAGAAGGGGACATAGCAATTAAATCCGAAAAAGGCATTGGAACAGCAGTCCATGCATATTTCAAGCACAGCCATATTGACAGGAGGCCTTTGGGAAATATTGCAGATACAATCTTTGTCTTGATAGCGGGCAATCCCGCTATTGATTTTTACTATAAACATCAAAAGAACGACAAAGCCTATTCCATTGATACAAAAGATATCAGGGCTGAACTCGGAGATGTCCCGTTGAATTCTCCCGAGGTTTTAAAAATTTTAAGGAAAGATATAGAAGAGGGGCTCAGGGAGATAGAGCGCGTTTAAAGGCCGAAAAATGGAAAAGATGCTTTTAAAAAATATAGAGAATCCGGCTTCAGCCGACATTAACGAATATAAAAAATCCGGAGGGTACAGGGCTGTCCCAAAGGCAGCCGGATACAAGCCGCAGGAAATAATAGAGATGGTTAAGAAAGCAGGTCTGAAAGGAAGAGGCGGAGCGGGTTTTCCTGTTGCGATGAAGTGGTCTTTTGCCTGCGCTGACACGAAATTCCCGAAATATCTCCTGTGCAATGCAGATGAAGGAGAGCCCGGCACATTCAAAGACAGGCCTATACTTGAAAAGAATCCCCATCTCCTGATAGAGGGCATGGTCATATCAGGCTATGCAATCGGAGCAGAGTTCGGATACATATACCTGAGGGGCGAATATCCCGGCGCATATCATATCCTGAACAGGGCCATAGCACAGGCCTATGAAAACAATTTTCTCGGTGATGATATTTTAGGAAAAGGCATAAAGTTTCATCTTGTTGTTCATCGCGGCGCAGGGGCCTATATATGCGGCGAAGAAACAGCGCTGATAGAATCATTGGAAGGAGCTACAGGACAGCCGAGAATAAAACCGCCGTTTCCTGTAAACGCAGGGTTTTTTGCAAAGCCTACAGTTGTCAATAACGTAGAAACGCTGTCAAACATTCCCATCATTATAGAAATTGGCGCCGAAGAGTATTCAAAGATAGGAAGCCCTGATTGTCCGGGGCCCAAGCTATATTGCGTAAGCGGTCATGTTGAAAAGCCGGGCGTTTATGAACTGCCCATGGGGACTACACTGCGCGCTATAATTTACGAGCACTGCGGAGGAATTAAGGGGGGTAAGAGCCTTAAGGCTGTGATTCCAGGCGGGATTACAACGCCGGTGTTTCCCGCGGACAAGATAGACTGCCCTATGGATTTTGTAAATATGCCAAGGCACGGGAGCATGCTCGGCTCGGGCGCTGTAATTGTGATGGACGAAACAGTCTGCCTTGTTAAAGTCTGCCATAGGGCGCTGAAATTCCTTGAGCATGAATCATGCGGGAAATGCACGCCATGCCGTGAAGGCACAGGATGGCTGAGAAGCATCCTTGAAAGGATAGAAAACGGCAAAGGCGCGGAAGGGGATATAGAGCTTATGCTTTCTGTTTCAGAAAATATGATGGGCAAGACCTTCTGCCCGCTTGGAGACGGGGCCGCATCGGTTGTCCGGAATTTCATAAAACATTTCAGAAATGAATTTGAGGAACACATAAAAAATTCAAAGTGTAAAATGAAAAATTAAAAATTATGGAATTCATTTATTTTGAACTTTTAATTTTAAATTTTTAATTTATGATAACAATTACCATAAACAACAAAGAGATCAAGCTGGAAAAGCCTGTCACGGTTCTTGAGGCTGCGAGGTCTGCGGGCATAAAGATACCTACGCTCTGCTGGCACGAACAGCTTGAAATATACGGCGGCTGCAGGTTATGCCTGGTTGAGGTTGAAAAGATGCCAAGGCTTCAGACCGCCTGCACGCTCATGGTTGCTGATGGAATGGTTGTAAGGACAGAAACAGAGCAGATAGCTGATGTCAGAAGGGGCATACTTGAATTTCTGCTGATTAACCATCCGCTCGATTGTCCTGTATGCGATAAGGCAGGCGAGTGCGAATTGCAGGACCTTGTAGAAAAATACGGGCCTGCAAAGGGCCGATATAAAGAAAAGAAGAGAAAAGTTCCTGAAAGCTTCGAAGACCCTCTTATTGTTCGCAATATGGAAAGATGTATTATCTGCACCAGATGTGTCAGGATGTGCGAGAATGTTCAGGGCGCATCTGCCATTGCAGTTATAAACAGAGGAGGGCATTCTCATGTAGAGCCTTTTTCAGGCAAGCGGTATGACTGCGAATACTGCGGCAACTGCATCTCTGTATGTCCTGTCGGAGCCATTATGTCAAGGCTTCACAGGCACAGTTACAGGCCGTGGCAGTTGACAGGCAAGACCGAGACAATATGCCCCTACTGCGGCGTTGGATGCACCCTTGTTTTGCAAGTAAGAGACGACTCAATAAAAAGAGTAATCCCCAAAATGGGCGCTCCTGTAAATAACGGGCTTTTGTGCTCACGTGGAAAATTCGGATATGAATTTGTCGCTGATAAAGAAAGGCTGACAACGCCTCTGATAAGAAAAAATGGCATTCTTAAAAAAGCAACATGGGAAGAGGCGATAACTCTTGTTGCGGACACTCTTAAAGAGATAAAAGACAAGAGCGGCAGTCCGGCTGTTGCAGGCATTGCATCGCCGAGATGCACAAATGAAGACAATTATGTTTTTCAGAAATTTATGAGAGTTGCGCTGGGGACCAATAACATAGACTCTTCCGCAAGGACGGGTTATGCGGGAGCACAGAGATTTATAGAGAATATCTTCGGAGAGGGCGCAACTGCAAACATAATATCAGGGCTTTCAAATGCAGACTCTGTCCTTGTTATAGGCGGAGATCCAATGGCAATAAATCCCGTACTCGGGCTTCAGATAAGGGCCTGTTCAAGAAAAGGCGGCAGCATAATAACAGCAGGAAACGTTAAAGGGCTGAAATACTTCAGTCCGCTTAAGCTTCAGGCGGAACTCCACAGTGAGACTATCCTGCTTGAAGGGCTTGTCTCTGCCTTGAAAGATAAGAAAGGGCTTTCCGGTTCAAACAAAAAACTTGAGGCTGAGATAAAAGATATAAATATTTCATCTGAAGACGTTGCGAAGAAATGCGGCGTGAAAAAAGAATCTTTCATCAAATCCGTTGAACTTCTTTCCGGGGCGGCAGCTCCTGCAATAGTGCTGGGCAAAGAAACAGTGCAGAGCAGCGGCGGAAGCTATAAGCTGCTGCTTGCAGCAGCAATTAACTATCTCATAAACGGGAGAATATATCTGCTTTCGGAGCGGGCTAATGAACAGGGATTGCTTGATATGGGGTGCATGCCTGATTCCCTGCCGGGCCACAGGCCTGTGGCCCTTGCAGAGTTCAGGAGGAGATACGAGAGCGAATGGAACGCTGTAATTAATGATAAAGCAGGGCTTTCAATCTTTGAGATGATTGACGCGGCGGCGAAAGGCTCAATAAAGGCAATGTATGTAATGGGCGATAATCCTGCTTATAATCTGCCTGATTCTAACGCGGTTGAGGCAGCCCTTAACAATCTGGATTTTCTTGTTGTTCAGGATATATTTCTTACTGAAACGGGAAGGCTTGCGGATGTTGTCCTGCCGGCGCTGAGCTGGGCAGAGAAAGACGGCACTTTCACAAATATGGAGAGGAGAATCCAGCGCCTGAGAAAAGCAGTTAACAGGGAAGGCATGGAAGACTGGAAGATTGTCTCTGAAATATCAAAGAATATGGGAGTAAGCCTTAATTACCGGGATACAGAAGATATCTTTAAAGAGATAAGCAAAGTGTCTCCATTATACAGGGGATTAACTTATGAGGACATAGATAAGGGCAGCGCTGTTTATCCTTACAAAGGCGAACCCCTAAGAAGCCTTACAGGAGATATTCAGGCGCATAAAGGCGCCGGGATTGTTCACGGCAAATTGCATGTCAGGCTTGAAAGGCCGCTGTTTCATTCAGGCACTCTGAGCAGGCGCTCACCTGCGCTTATAAAAATATCCCCTGAGGCAGTAGTGAAAATCAGTCCTGATACTGCAAGGGCGCTCTCTATTGAAAACGGCAATATTGTGATGGTATCAACGAAAACAGGCTCTTTAAAGCTCCCTGTAACCATTGACAAGGAGGTTGACAGTTCGTATATAATGCTTACCAATAACTTTGAAGGCAAAGGAGCGTTCAGTTTAATGGGATATTCTATAGACCCGGCTACAGGCGCTCCGTGCATAGACAATAATGAGGCTATTGTAGAGAGGGTGAAAGTATGAAAGAAATAGTGCAGATGATACCTTTCTTGGGCTCTATTCCTCTTGCCGTTAACATAGTAGTAATACTTATAAATATTGCGATTGTATTAGCCATAACTCTTCTTCATGTGGCTTATGCAACTTACTGGGAGCGCAAAGTAATAGGCCACATGCAGGTAAGGCTCGGGCCTATTGAAGTAGGCTGGCACGGTTTATTGCAGCCTATCGCTGACGGAGTAAAACTCTTTTTCAAGGAAGACATAATTCCGGCTAATTCGGACAAGCCGTTGTTTTATCTTGCGCCTGTCATATTCATGGTTTCGGCTCTCACATCTTTGTCTGTGCTTCCGTTTTTTGACGGTTTTGTCATTGCAAATATAAATATAGGCCTGCTTTTTCTTTTTGCAATGTCTTCTCTCGGAGCTTATGGAATTATATTATCAGGCTGGGCGTCAAACTCCAAATATTCATTCCTCGGCAGCTTGAGGTCCACATCTCAGGTTATAAGCTATGAAATTGCGATGGGACTAAGCCTTGTAGGGGTTATGATGACGGCAGGTTCGCTGAACCTGTCCGATATTGTCAGGGCACAGCAGGAGAGATGGTTTGTGATACCTCAGTTTCTCGGGTTCTTTATATTTGTTGTGTCTGCATTTGCCGAGACAAACAGGCTTCCATTTGATCTGCCGGAGGCTGAAAGCGAGCTTGTCGCAGGATATTTTACGGAATACAGCGGGTTCAGGTTCGCTTTGTTTTTTCTCGGCGAATATACTGCAATGCTAATAATGTCTTCCATAGCGGCCTTGTGTTTTTTAGGGGGCTGGACCATACCCGCGTTTATTACGGGCTGGTTTCCTGTTCTGCTTAAACTGCCTGCGTGGTTTTGGGTAGTGGTATTTCTTGCTAAGGTTTATGCATTCATGTTCTTTTATTACTGGGTCAGGGCGACATTGCCGAGATACAGGTATGACCAGCTTATGGTTATAGGATGGAAGATATTAATACCGTTAGCCCTGTTCAACATAGTGCTGACAGGAACGCTGAGGATTATGGGAGTTATACGGCCGTGACTTTAAGAGAAATTACAAGAGCGTTATTCTTTATAGAGATTCTAAAGGGTCTTGCCTTGACCCTAAAGACCATGTTTACGCCTGCTGTAACGAGGCGTTATCCAAAGGTTAAAAGGCCTGTGAAACCCGGGTTCAGGGGTCTTCACGCCCTTGCCAAAGATGAAAACGGCAGGATGAAGTGTGTCGGCTGCGGCTTATGCGGAGCTTATTGTCCGTCAAAGTGCATATACATCTACACTTCTGAAGGCGAGGACCATACAAAAACCGTGGACAGGTATGAGATTGAAGTTCTCAGGTGCATTTACTGCGGGTTCTGCGTTGAGGCATGCCCCTTCGGAGCAATCACGTTGAGCGAGCATTATGAGTATTCGGATTATTCAAGGGAGCCTTTTTATATGACTAAAGAAAAACTTCTTGCAAACTGGGATAAATATTTTACAAGAGAAAAAGGGAGAAACTATTTCAAAAAATTCTGGCGGCCTCTGAGTGAGGATTTCGGGACGCCGGAAGGGCAGGCAGTTTTTAAAAAAAGGATTCAAGGGGTCAAGGAGTAAGGGGTCAAGTGAAATACTCAGAAGATAAAAACTTGAACCCTCGAACCCTCGAATCCTTGAACACTATAAGGAGTCTTTATGTTGCCTGAATTATTTTTTGGATATTTTGCGGCTGTTATAGTCTTTCTTTCGGTGATTGTAATAACCAGAAGGAACCCTGTGCACAGCGTTATGTGGATGCTTTTGCTTTTCTTCCATATCGCGGGGCTTTATCTTTTTCTGAACGCTGAATTTATTGCAGCCATACAAATTATAGTTTATGCGGGAGCGATACTCGTGCTTTTCCTTTTTGTCTTGCTTCTTCTGAATCTCAGAGAGGAGCTTAGGGCAAAAAGATTTGTCGGCGCATGGCCCGCCGGGCTCTTTGTAACTTCAGCTTTGCTTGTGATTATATTAAGTGTATTAAAAAGCTTTGTGCCGGGGCCGGCCGGAAAATATTCTATTGAATTTATAAAGCAGGAAACCCATACAAAAGCGCTTGGGAAACTCTTATACACTGATTTTTTGTTTCCCTTTGAAATAGCTTCCCTTGTGCTGCTTGTTGCGATTATAGGAGCAATGGTTCTTGCAAAGAGAAAGACGGGGAAATGATGAAAAGAAGATGCAAGATTCAAGATGCAAGATTCAAGATGCAGGATTCAAGGCTCAGGAATTTTCAATTTTCAATTTTAAACTTTAAATTCTTGCGGAGCAAGCTATGGTTCCTTTGAACTGGTATCTGATGCTGAGCGCAGTGGTTTTCATGATAGGAGTCTTCGGATTTCTTATAAGGAGAAATATCATCATAATGTTCATGTCAGTGGAGCTTATGCTGAATGCAGTGAATATCAGCCTTGTGGCATTCAGCCATTATCTGCAGGATATGAGAGGGCAGATTCTTGTGGTCTTTATAATCACTGTTGCAGCGGCAGAGGCCGCAATAGGGCTTGCAATAATCATTGCGCTGTTCAGGAACAAAGACACTATTCATGTTGATGAAATGGATGAGATGAAGGGATGAGAAAATGAACAACTATCTTTTAATACCTTTTCTGCCGTTAGCCGCGTTTGTGGTTAATATTCTTTTTGGCAGGAAGTATCTGAGGGAGAACAGCCACTGGGTATCAATCCTTGCAGTTGCAGGTTCATGGCTTGTGACTGTGATGATACTGATTAATATCATTACGGAAAAAAAGGTTATAAACGAAGACCTCTACTCATGGATAGTTTCCGGTGAATTCAAGGTCTCTGTTGGTTTCCTTATTGACCAGCTTACAGCAGTGATGCTTGTTGTCGTGACAACGTGCAGCACACTGATTCATATATATTCCGTCGGCTATATGCACGGGGACAAGGGCTACTACCGCTTTTTTGCATATCTCAGCCTTTTTACATTCTGCATGCTAATGCTCGTCATGGCTAATAACTTCCTCCAGTTATATTTCGGATGGGAAGGCGTGGGCTTGTGTTCATACTTCCTCATAGGATATTACTTTGACAAGAAGTCAGCGTCTGATGCAGGCAAAAAGGCTTTTATAGTGAACAGATTCGGCGACTTTGGCTTCGGCCTCGGAATAATTATGATATTTCTCACATTCGGAACAGTTTATTATGAGCCGGTATTTTCGCAGGCAAAGGGCTTTGCAGAGCAGACAATCAATTTCCTTGGATATGACGTGCATCTTATGACATTGATTGCGCTTCTTCTTTTCTGCGGCTCCATAGGAAAATCAGCGCAGATGCCGCTTCACGTGTGGCTTCCTGACGCAATGGAAGGCCCCACGCCTGTAAGCGCGCTCATTCACGCGGCAACAATGGTAACTGCAGGCGTTTTTCTTGTTGCAAGGTGCAGCCCGATATTCAGCCTTTCCGAGACAGCGCTTATAGTTGTTACGCTGACAGGGGCCATTACATCTTTATTTGCAGCAACAATCGGCCTGGTCCAGAATGACATAAAGAGAATTATTGCGTATTCAACAATCAGCCAGCTCGGCTATATGTTCCTTGCAGCCGGAGTCGGAGCTTATAGTGCGGGGATATTCCATCTTTACACTCACGCATTCTTCAAAGCGCTTCTCTTCCTGTGTGCGGGAAGCGTCATGCACGCAATGGCAGGCGAGCTGGACCTTCAGAAAATGGGCGGGCTTAAGAAATACATGCCTGTTACATACTGGACCATGCTTATTGCATCCTTGAGCATTGCCGGCGTACCCGGCTTTGCAGGATTCTTCAGCAAGGATGAGATACTCTGGCTTGCATATTCAGGCTCAAGCCCTGCAGGCAAATTCGTATGGGCTATAGGAACACTGGTTGCATTTCTTACAGCATTCTATTCATTCAGGCTTATATTCCTCACGTTTCACGGAAAATTCAGGGGCACGCACGAACAGGAACATCATCTCCATGAATCTCCAAAGGCTATGACAATACCATTGGTGATTCTCTGCTTTGGCGCTGTCGCTTCGGGATGGGTTGGAATACCCCATCTGCTCGGAGGCGGCGCGCACTTCATGGAATTTTTAAAACCTGTGCTCGGGCATCCTGAAGCGCAGGGAACGCATGCAAAGGAATGGATGGTTATGGGCTTTTCCGTAATAGCAGGTTTTTCAGGAATAGGCCTTGCGGCGTTATTCTATCTTGTAAAGACAGATATCCCTGTCATGCTTGCGCAGAAATTCAAAGCCACACACAAGATACTCTGGAATAAATACTATGTGGATGAGCTTTACAGTTTTATAATCGTAAGGCCTGCAATATGGACAGCTAAGAATATACTCATCGGCATTACTGATGCAAAGATTATTGAGGCTGTTGTTAATGGTGTTCCGAAAGGAATTGGAGAATTAAGCAGGCTTATGAGGAAAGCCCAGACAGGTTTATTGCAGCACTACGCAGCAATAATGGCGTTTGGCTTATTAATAATAGTTGCAGTAATGCTGCTGAGGTAATGCATGGAACAAGCGATAATGAATAACTTAAGTTTTCCGATACTGAGCACATTGATATTCCTGCCAGTTGCAGGCGCAGCGCTTTTGCTCCTGATAAACAGGTCTAATGAAAATCTGATAAAATGGCTGAGCCTTATTGTAAGCATAGCGGCGTTTATTATCTCAATACCTTTGTTTACGGAGTTCAAGAAGTCCACACATCTCATGCAGTTTACAGAAAGGCATGCATGGATTCCTTCGCTGAATATTAATTATCATCTCGGCATTGACGGCATAAGCGTGCTGTTTGTCCTTCTCTCAACCCTTGTTACGATTCTCTGCGTTCTTATCTCATGGAATTCCATAAAAGCAAAGGCAAAGGAATTTTATATCTCCATACTGATAATGGAAGGCGCGATGATAGGCGTTTTCTGCGCGCTTGATTTTATGCTCTTCTACCTTTTCTGGGAGGCAATGCTTATACCTATGTATCTTTTGATAGGCGTATGGGGCGGGCCTAACAGGATTTATGCCGCGGTGAAATTCTTCCTCTTCACGCTTGTCGGAAGCGTGCTCATGCTTGTCGGAATAATCGTTCTTTATTATCAGGCAGGCGGGACCTTTGACATACTTGAGCTTTCGGCAAAAACGTATCCGTATAAATTGCAGCTCTGGCTATTCTGGGCGTTCTTTGCGGCATTTGCAGTGAAGGTTCCGATGTTCCCTGTGCACACATGGCTTCCTGATGCGCATACAGAGGCTCCTACGGCAGGCAGCGTTATCCTTGCAGCTGTTCTTATTAAGATGGGAGCTTACGGTTTTATCAGGTTCTCTTTGCCGTTATTTCCTGAAGCGTCAAAGGCAATGACGCCTGTGATGCTTGCGCTCTCGGTTATCGCAATCATTTACGGCGCAGTGATATGCCTTGCACAGACAGACTTAAAGAGATTAATAGCATACAGCTCTGTCAGCCACATGGGTTTCGTGACCCTTGGAATCTTTGCCCTGAATTTGCAGGGCATGGAAGGCGGCATACTTCAGATGATAAACCACGGCATAGTTACAGGCGCATTGTTTTTAAGCGTAGGAATGATTTATGACAGGACCCACACAAGGCAGATAGCCGATTACGGAGGAGTCGCATCAGCAATGCCTGTGTATGCGTCCTCATTTATGATACTTACGCTTGCTTCAATAGGGCTTCCCGCGACAAACGGGTTTATCGGGGAGTTTCTGATAATTCTCGGAGGGTTTAAGGCGAGCCAATGGGCCGGCGTGCTTGCTGCAACAGGGATAATCATAGGCGCAGGCTATATGCTCTGGCTTTATCAGAGAGTATTCTTCATGGAGACAAACCAAAAGGTTGCGGGGCTTGCGGATATTAATTTAAGAGAAATAATAACCCTTCTGCCCATGATTATACTGATATTCTGGATCGGAGTTTATCCCAATGCGTTCCTCGGCTTTATGCATGAGTCTGTAAAGCATCTCCTTGAGAGAGTGAATTCAGGAAGCATGCCTGAAGCGGGCGTTACAAAAAATATTCTGGAGATTATCAAATGACAAACCTTGCCGGATTTATAATGCCTGACCTTGGGCCTGTTATGCCTGAAATCGTGATGACATGCCTTGCTCTTCTCATCCTGCTTTCAGAGCTTGTGATTAAAAGAAAAGAGACCATAGCATTTCTTAGCATAGTGAGCGCTGGAGCGGTTACATATCTGCTTGCCGTTTCCACTGGAGCCACGTTTAACGGCATGTTTATAGCTGACGGCTACAGCCTGTTCTTCAAGCTTATCTTTATGCTGAATGTTGTCCTCACTGTCCTTATATCAGTGAAATACCTTGCAATTGAAAAAGTGAATTTCGGAGAGTATTACAGTCTCATACTTTTTTCTACTCTCGGCATGATGCTTATGGCATCAGCAGGAGACCTGATAACCCTTTATCTGGGGCTTGAGCTTATGGCCTTGAGCACTTATGTGCTTGCAGGGTTCCTGAGGCATGACATAAAATCCAACGAGGCGGCAATGAAGTATTTTCTTCTCGGTTCGTTCGCCTCTGCATTTTTGCTTTATGGCATATCAATGATATACGGGCTTACGGGCACAACAGACCTTCATGCAATATCCTCCTATATATCACAGAAGGGGCTCTCAGGCAATCCTGTTTTAACGCTGTCCATGATACTGCTTGCGGTTGCCTTCTCATTCAAAATAGCTGCTGTTCCTTTCCACATGTGGGCGCCTGATGTGTACGAAGGCGCGCCTACGTCTGTCACTGCATTTATGTCTGTAGGGCCCAAGGCAGCAGGCTTTGCAGTGCTTGGAAGAGTTTTCATGACAGCGTTTGACGCTGCAAGGATTGAATGGGCGGCCATTCTTATCCCGATAGCAATACTCACAATGGCTGTCGGGAATATAGCCGCAATTTCACAGACAAATATAAAGAGGATGCTTGCCTATTCCTCCATAGCGCATGCCGGTTATATACTGCTCGGGATAATTGCCGGCACACACGAGGGCATGGCAGGAGTTTTGAATTATCTGTTTATCTATATGTTCATGAACATAGGCGCTTTTGCGCTTGTGATAATGCTCAGGTCCGAGGGCTTCAAAGGAGATAACATCTCTGATTATGAGGGGCTTGCAAAGACACATCCGCTGGCTGCAGCCTTGATGCTTGTGTTTATGTTTTCGCTCACGGGGATTCCTCCCACGGCAGGGTTTATGGGTAAGTTCTATCTTTTCATGAGCGCGGTGAATGCCGGATATACATGGCTCGTGATAATCGCAGTTATATTCAGCGCGATATCAGCGTATTTTTATCTGCGAATCGTAATGTATATGTACATGAAAGAACCTAAGGCTGAAGTTCAGCTCTCTGCCTCTCCGGGTATGGCGCTTACGCTTGCGGTAACAGTAATTGCAGTCCTGATTATCGGAGTGCTGCCTTCAAAAGTTATCAGTGTGGCCCGCATAGCAGCAGGATTTTAAGAATAATTGAAGCGGCGGGAAAGCATCAATCATATCTGCTCAACAGGATAGCCTTTTCTTTTCAGCAGCTCTATAATTCCCTTGTTCCCGACAAGGTGCCCTGCGCCGACAACAACAAAATATGTTTCTTTTGTCTTTAAGAATTCCTCAATTTTTAAAGTCATGGCCGAGTTTCAGAGGTGGACCCCGAAATTCGGACAGTCGTATAAGGTGTAAAATATACGATTAACGAAGGAGGACACCAGAAGATGAGTAAGACAAGAAGAACCAAG
>QZJQ01000029.1 GCA_003599795.1 Nitrospiraceae bacterium | reverse complement strand
TGCGGTGGATGACATAAAGTTTATGACTGGGTATAACGTTGAGGTTGTTATAGCAACGGAATCCGCGCTGATAAATACCATAACCACATATTACGGAGGAAAAGTTGCAGGGACTGTGGCTGCTCAGCCTCAGGCATCCGCGTCAGGCGGAGCACAGAAGGCAATGAAGCTTGAGGCAAAGGACTATACTCTTTCAGACACTGATATTTCAGGAGAAGAAGAAGTTGGAGCTTTCGGGGAAGGCCCTACTGTTGATGTTGATGAATTTGACAAGATTGTCGGCGATGCTCTTGATGACGTTGAGCATGTCACTGAAGATGAGATGCTGGGCGCAAGAGGAGAGGTTGAGGAGCCGATTGTAAAACTTGTGAGCGGTGTTCTTATTAATGCAATAAAGATAGGCGCAAGCGATATCCATATTGAGCCTTACGAGAATTCTGTGAGAGTCAGGTACCGGGTTGACGGTGTTCTGGCCCTTGCAATGAATCTGCCACTAAGGATTAAAAACTCCGTGGTCTCAAGGCTCAAGATAATGGCGCGCCTTGACATCTCGGAAAGGCGGCTTCCGCAGGACGGCAGGATTAAGCTCAGGCTGGGCAAGAAAAAAGAAGTGGATTTCCGTGTTTCCATCCTCCCCTGTCTTTTCGGAGAAAAGGTAGTTATGAGAATTCTTGATAAAGCGTCATTGCAGGTTGACCTTACAAAACTTGGCTTTGAGGAAGAGGCGCTGCAGAAGTTTCTGGAATGCCTTAACAGGCCTTACGGCATGCTTCTTGTAACAGGCCCCACGGGAAGCGGAAAGACAACGACTCTCTACTCAGCATTGAATTATCTTAATAAGCCCAACATAAACATAATGACTGCCGAAGACCCCATAGAATATAATTTTCTCGGGATAAACCAAGTGCAGATGAAGGAGGAAATAGGCCTCACCTTTGCCTCTGCCCTGCGGTCTTTTTTAAGACAGAGCCCTGATATTATACTTGTAGGCGAGATACGTGATTTTGAGACTGCTGAAATAGCGGTTAAGGCTGCCTTAACAGGACATCTTGTTCTGAGTACACTGCATACAAATGATGCTCCGAGCAGTGTAAGCAGATTAATGAATATGGGGATTGAGCCATTTTTAGTGTCGTCATCTGTTATACTTATAATGGCCCAGAGGCTGGCGAGAAAGATATGCAAGGAATGCGATAAGGAGGATGAGAAAATTCCCGTGTCTGCGCTTATAAGCCTTGGGTTTTCAGAAGAGGATGCAAAGACTGTTAAGTGTTATAGGGGCAAAGGATGCCCTGTCTGCAATAACTCGGGTTACAAGGGACGAATAGCGCTTTATGAAATAATGATTGTCAATGAGGAGATAAGAAAGCTTATTCTTGAAGGGGCTTCTGCTCTTGAGCTTAAAAAAGCTGCCATAAGAGGGGGCATGAAGACGTTGAGGATGAGCGGGCTGACAAAAGTAAAAGAAGGCGTTACTACAGTTGAGGAAGTGTTAAGAGTTACTTTCGGAGACTAATTAGCTGGTAGCAAAGCTATAAACTATGAGCTAAAAGCTATGAACTATAAACTGGAGGAATAGATGGCGACACTGTATGACTTGCTTAAGGTAATGATAGAAAAAGGAGCGTCTGATCTTCACATAACAACAGGAAGCCCGCCCCGCATAAGAGTTGACGGGAGACTCGTTCCACTGGACCATCCGCAATTAGCCCCTGCGGAAACAAAAGCTCTCTGTTACAGCGTTCTTACAGACGCGCAAAAACATAAATTTGAAGAAAGCAATGAACTGGACCTGTCATTCGGGGTGAAGGGGCTGAGCAGATTCAGGGGGAATGTCTTTATGCAGAGGGGAGCTGTTGCCGGCGCATTCAGGACCATTCCTTTTCAGATAAAGACATTTCAGGATTTAGGACTGCCTGAAATTGTCAACGATCTTGTCAAGAAGCCGCGCGGCCTGATTCTTGTTACAGGCCCTACAGGAAGCGGAAAGTCTACGACTCTTGCCACTATGGTTGACAGAATAAATTCCGAGAGGCAGGACCATATAATCACCGTAGAGGATCCCATAGAATATATTCATAACCATAAGAAGTCCCTGATAAACCAGAGAGAGGTAAACGCTGATACGGTTTCTTTTAAGACTGCCTTAAAATATGTTCTCAGGCAGGACCCTGATGTTGTGCTTATAGGCGAGATGCGCGACCTGGAAACAATAGAGGCGGCTCTTACCGTGTCTGAAACAGGGCACTTGACGCTTGCGACACTACATACGAATTCCGCGGTCCAGACCATAAACCGCGTGATAGACGTATTCCCGCCGCACCAGCAGGAACAGATACGCACTCAGTTGTCATTTGTGCTTGAAGGGATTTTAGCGCAGCAGCTTATAGCCAGGAAATCCGGACAGGGGAGGGCTCTTGCCGTTGAGTTGCTTGTGCCAAATCCAGCTATAAGAAACCTGATAAGAGAAGACAAGGTGCATCAGATATATTCCATGATGCAGACCGGCCAGGCGAGATTCGGGATGCAGACTATGAACCAGTCCCTATTTGATCTGTACACAAGAGGCCTTCTATCCTACGAAGACGCTTTAGGCCGTTCGTCTGTTCCTGAAGAGTTAATTACAATGATGCAGAGGGTGTCGGGAACTGCAGGTAAAACCCGTTAGGGATGTATCTCTAAACCGGGCAAAAGTAAGGGGGTAAGGAATGGCAACAGTGTTTCAGTGGTCAGGCAAGACTACAAGGGGCGCTATAGAATCAGGCGAGATTACTGCGGATACAAAAGAAGAAGTTCAAGCGCAGCTCAAGCGGAAAAATATAACGCCGACTTTGATTACTGAAAAAAAGGCTGAGAGGAAGTTGTTCGGCGGTTTTGGCGGAGGGAAGGTAGGCGACAAAGATATTGTTGTATTTACAAGGCAGTTTTCCACGATGATAGATGCAGGGCTTCCTCTTGTTCAGGCTCTTGATATTCTTTCCACGCAGGTTGAGAACAAGACGCTTGCCAGAGTTCTTGGAGAGATTAAGGAGAATGTTGAGGCCGGTTCTACTTATGCTGATGCGTTAAAGAAACACCCCAGGGTTTTTTCAGATCTTTATGCAAATATGGTGGCTGCAGGCGAGGCAGGCGGTATCCTTGATACAATCCTTAACAGGCTTGCGGCATACATAGAAAAGGCGATGAAGTTAAAAAAGAAAGTTAAAGGCGCAATGGTATATCCGATAGTTGTTTCAACTGTTGCTGTTGCTGCGATTGCAATCATAATGATATTTGTGGTGCCTACATTTGAGAAGATGTTCGCACAGCTTGGCGGAACACTGCCGCTTCCCACGCAGATGATTATAAGCCTGAGCAAATTTCTTAGTGGAATAGGAGGCATACTGACAGGAGGTGCTATAGTCGGTATTGTCGTTGCGCTAAAGCAGTTCAGGCGCACAGAAAAAGGCACACATCTGACAGACAGGGTATTGTTGAAACTGCCTATATTCGGAGTTCTTCTCAATAAAGTTGCTGTAGCAAAATTCACGCGCACACTCGGGACGCTTGTCAGCAGCGGTGTGCCTATACTGGACGGTCTTGAGATAACGGCCAAGACCTCAGGGAATAAGGTGATTGAATTTGCAATCATGGAGGTAAGGAAACAGGTTACAGGAGGCAAGACCCTTGCTGATCCATTGACCAAAGCCAAGGTGTTCCCTCCGATGGTTACCCACATGATTTCCGTAGGCGAATCAACAGGAGCGCTTGATACAATGCTCAATAAGATTGCGGATTTTTATGATGATGAGGTTGACGCGGCAGTCAACGCCCTGACATCAATGATGGAGCCCATGCTGATGGTATTCCTCGGCGGATCCGTGGGTTTTATAGTTGTTGCAATGTATCTGCCGATATTTAAACTCATTACGCTGATAAAATAGTTAATAGTTATAAGTTAGGAGTTGAAAATTAAAAGTTTGAGAGTTAGAAATTAGAAGTGAAAAGCTTTAAAACTTTTAACTCTTAATTCTTAACTTTTAACTTATAGCTTTGTAGAATGAATGATATCCTGCTAAAGAAAGTAAAGGCCCTTATTTCCATAAGGGTTGTTTTTATTACGCTTCTTCTCGGTTCGTTCTTTGTGCTTCAGGTCGGATACAGGAGTTTCCCTTACCCGCGCGCAACTGCAAATCTTATAGTAGCGCTCTATTCGCTGACAATAATCTATTCCCTTCTCACGGAGAGGATAAAGTCCTATTTTACATTTGCATATTTCCAGGTTTTCATGGATGTTGCAGCGGTAAATGTTCTCGTATATCTTACAGGCGGTATTGAAAGCTGGTTTTCGTTCATTATGCTTCTTACGGTGATGGCGGCAAGCGCAGTCCTTAACAGAAAAGCAGGTTATGTTATTGCCACATTCAGCAGCATTATCTACGGAGTAATGATAGATCTCCAATATTATAAACTCCTTCCGATAAAGTATGACCCGGCGCTTAACGAAAAAGATTTTCTTTATAATATTTTTGTGCATATATCCTCTTTGTATATGGTGGCATTCCTGAGCGGTTATCTCTCCTCAAGGCTTGAGAAGACAACGATGGCGCTTGAGCAGACTGACTCTGACCTGAAGGAGCTTTCGCTTTTCAATAGGGAGCTTATTGAAAGCATTCCGAGCGGCATATTTACAACGGACATTGAAGGCAATATTCTGATATTTAATAAAGCCGCAGAGGATATAACAGGAATTACTCGGGAAAATGCATTTAACCGGAAGGCAACGGTGCTCTTTCCTTTTATGGCGCATGACACGGGGGGATCAGCGGGCATAGAACGTGTAGAAGGCGTAATAACACATAACAGAGAAGGCAGCCGGACTATTAACCTCACTGTCTCGCCACATATGGATGTTGCCGGAATAAAAACAGGCTTTACCGGGATATTTCAGGATATTACCACGCTTAAAAAGATGGAAGCGGATATAAAGCGTAAAGAAAAATGGGCAGCTGTCGGCGAACTATCCGCGAATATAGCGCATGAGATACGGAATCCGTTAGCTTCTCTCAAAGGAGCGATAGAGATGCTGAGGGAGGACCTGGTAGCAAAGGAGCAAAAAGAGAGGCTTACGGAAATAGCCTTGCAGGAGATGGACAGGCTGAATGAGATAATAACTGATTTCCTTATGTATTCAGCGCCGCGCGCCGCTGAGTTCAGCAATTTTGACCTTAATTCTGTGCTTGACGACACGCTTGAACTATTAAAGAACACAGTATCTGTGAAGAATAATATTTCTATTTCAAAAGATATTGACATGCCGCTTTTTATTAATGCAGACCGCCAGAAAATGCACCAGGTTTTTTTAAATCTTGGGATGAATGCCTTGGAGGCAATGCCTGGCGGAGGAGAGCTTTCTGTCAGCAGCAGGCGCGCAGGCAGTTCTTTTGAAGTTGTTTTTAAGGATACAGGCGTCGGTATCCCTCAGGAAAATATTGAAAAAATATTTTACCCTTTTTTTACTACAAAAGATGAGGGCACAGGGCTCGGGCTGGCTATTGCATACAGAATTATTGAGGAACACAGGGGAAAGATGACTGTTGCAAGCAATCCGGGCGGAGGCGCAATTTTTAAGGTTATAATACCTGACAATGGAAAATCTTAATAAAGGCAAAATCCTAATTGTAGAAGATGAAAAAAGCATGAGGGAGGTGCTCGGCATCCTCCTTGAAGGGGAAGGATATGATGTAACCCTTGCCGCAGGCGGCATAGACGGTATGGCTCTTCTCAACAGGGACATATTTGACATGGTAATCACGGACATCAATATGCCGAAGGTTAACGGCTTTGAAATACTCAAGAAAGTGCGTGAAATTTCTCCTGACACGCTTGTGATTATGATAACGGCATTCGGCACAACAGAGTCTGCAATAGAGGCAATGCAGCTTGGCGCTTATGATTACATACACAAGCCGTTTAAGATAGATGAAATAAGGCTTGTGGTAAAAAAGGCGCTTGAAAAGCGCAAACTGAGAGCAGAGGTCTCAATACTCCGCGAAAAGATAAAGACAACATACGAATTCGGAAATATTTTCTGGAAGAATCCCAAAATGCAGGAACTGCTGAATATTATCCCCAAGGTTGCGCAGAGCAATTCCAATGTGATAATAACAGGCGAAAGCGGCACGGGCAAGGAATTGGTTGCCACGGCCATACATAACCTCAGCGCAAGAAAAGAAAAAAAACTGGTTGATATAAACTGCGCTGCATTTCCTGAAGGCCTTTTGGAAAGCGAGCTCTTCGGGCATATGAAAGGCGCGTTTACGGGCGCGGCATATAATAAGCAGGGGCTTTTTGAGATAGCTCACGGGGGCAGTGTCTTCCTTGACGAAATATGCGAGATGTCAATCAACCTCCAGGCAAAACTGTTGAGGGTTCTTGAAAACAGCACATTCAGGAGGGTAGGCGGCACTGCCGACATAAAGGTTGACGTGAGAATTATATCCGCCACAAATCAGGACATCAAAGAAGAAATTTCCGCAGGCAGATTCAGAGAGGATTTATATTACAGGCTGAATGTTGTTCCCCTCCATATTCCTCCTTTGAGAGAGAGAAAGGAGGATATCCCGCTGCTTGTGGAGCATTTTCTGAAAAAGTTCTCGTTTGCAGAGCCGAAGGTATCTCCCCGGGTCATGAAGCTTTTTACGGAATACCCATGGAAAGGAAATGTGCGAGAGCTTGAAAATGTCATAGAGAGGATAGCGCTTTTAACGGATAAGGGCGAGATAACCATTGAGGATGTGCCGCATGAGATACTTGTGTTTTCGGAAGACGCTGAATATACACAGGACCTCACTAAAGACGGGGCAGACCTTGAGGGCATTATTGAAGGCATGGAGAAAAAATATCTTTTGAATGCGCTGAAGATTGCAGGCGGGAATAAGACTGAGGCTGCAAAGCTTCTGAAGCTTTCTTTCCGTTCATTCAGACACAGGCTGTCAAAATATGGTATAAAATAGGCATATGAAACTCGGCGAAGTTCTGGTTAAAGAAGGGCTTATTACAAAGGAGCACCTGAGACTTGCTCTTGAGCGTCAGGTCATTTTCGGAGGCAGGATAGGGACCAATATTGTTGAACTCGGCATTCTCACGGAAGACGAATTCACAAAATTCCTCAGCCGCTATCTCAAGATTCCGGTTGCCGAACCTTCGCAGCTGGCGAATATAGACGAAGAGACAATTACTTCAATAAGCAAAGAGCTTGCGGAGAAATACAAGGCGATCCCCTTTAAAAAAGATAAGAACAGGCTTCATATGGCGATGCTGGACCCGAAGGATATGAAGGGAGTGGACGAGTTCAGGTTTATCAGCGGCTTTGACATAATCCCTTATGCCGCGTCCGAACTGAGGATTCTCTATGCTCTTGAGAAATATTACGGGATTAAAAGGGATTTAAGATATATAAGTATTTTTGACCGCATTGAAGAAGAAAAACAGGTTGTGGTTACCGATTCAGAGGAACTCAAGAAAATAAAACAGGCATTTGCAAATGTAACTGAAAAAGAGGAGATTGCAGGCATTCTAATAAGCGAGGCGCAGAAAGTTGTAAAAAGAGCAGCGCTGTTTGTAGTGAAGGGCAGCGGGATTTCAGGATGGAAGGCCAAAGGGTTAACAGTTGAGGGAGTCGATATCAGTGCATTGTCTTCCGGCGGGGCTTCGTCTATATTTAATGATGTTCTTGTGAAGAAGGCTTATTACAGGGGGCCTGTGCTTAAGACGCCAGGCAATGAAGAGCTTATAAAAATGCTGTCGGGAACGCCGCAGGACAGCCTCACAATTCCGATAAGTATAAGAGAAAGGGCCGTGGCTTTGCTTTATGCGGACAACGGGGTTGGAGAGGTTCTTGACGCTAATGTGAATTATCTTAACACGCTGGTTTCACTGGCTTCCATGGCTTTTGAGATATTGATACTGAGAAAAAAGATAATGGATATGTAGGAATCAAAATATTTGAGGCAGGTGCGCCTCAAAACCTTGGCACACCGTATTTTTCAGCTTGACAAAATATACTCTTCTTGATAGTGTTACTGCAATTAATAAATTAATACAAGTTAAAAGTTGAAAGTGAAAAGTTAAAAGTTTTAAATCTGTAACTCTCAAATTTAAACTCTTAACTATTAATTTTTACAAGAAGGGGGGGAAGTTAATGACAAAGGCTGAGCTTATTGACAAGATAGCTTCGGGTGCGGGGCTGAGCAAGGCAGATGCTTCAAAGGCGCTTGATTCAACTCTAAATGCAATCAAGTCATCATTAAAAAAAGGGCAGAAGGTTACGCTTGTCGGTTTCGGAGCATTCTCAACCGTAAAGCGTAAAGCCAGAAAAGGGCGTAATCCTAAGACAGGGCAGGTTATCAATATCCCGGCTGCAAGAGCGCCGAAATTTATATCAGGCAAAGCGCTTAAAGATGCAGTGAAATAATTTATTATTTGCCCCGTCAGGACACGATGGTTTCCGGCGGGGCATTACTTTTTAAATAGGTCCTCAAATCTTTTTCTTGCATTTTCTCTGCTGTTATCCGCTGAATTGCCGGCTGAACTTTCTTTCCGCCTCAGCGAATCTTCGATAAAAATAAAGTAGTCGCAGAAATTAGCCTTATCCCGCGTTCTCTGGAATTCCGCTTTCGGTTCAAGGCATTTATTATGGGAAGTTTCCGAGTAGAATTTGCAGTTCAGGCATATATGCAGATCTCCTCCGCATCCGGGGCATAACGCCTTTCTTGAAAAAAATTTGTCAATCTCTATTGTTTTTTTACACAGGGCGCATATTTTCATTTATCATCCGTTCATTTTTTTTGATATTTTTCCGTGATAAACCTTTCTTCATCTTCTCTGGTTTTCAGCCTGCCCCTTAGTTTTTCATCAAGCAGTTCCGAAAAAAGTTTAGAGTACACAGGCCCGGGCTTGATGCCTATCTTTTGCAGGTCTTTACCTTTCAGAAGCGGCTTCACTTTTCTTAATTCAATCAGATATTGGGATATGGCTTTCTGTTTCTGTTTGCTTTTGCTCTGAGCCATTGAGAACAGAAGGATTTCAAGGCTGACGCTGTTCAGCACATGATACAACTCTGCAGGGTCATTTACCGGAAGCTTGTTCAGTGTATCCTTTGACTGTGTGATGCCTTTTGTTATCAGCTCTCTTATCCCGGGCGGCAGTGACAGCCTTTCAATCGCCGCATTCCTTTCTTCCTCTTTGAGGGTGGACAGCAGAGCCGTAAGGTAAAGCGCTCCTCTTTCAGGACTTTCCTCAAGGAAAAGCAGATTGAACCATGCGAGGGTCTCAAACATAGACTGCAGTGTTGATTCAAGCGCCTCATTAAATAAAAGATTGGGATGAATTACCTTTAACAGCCCGAATTCTGAAAGCCTCTTAAGCGTCTTTACGGGTTCTGTTTCTCTGAATGCAAGCAGAAGCTCCTCGCAGAGCCTTGCTCCTGAGAGCCTGCTGAAGAGATCCAGCTTGAGAGCTGACTTGATAAGGGTTTCCGTGTGTTTGCTGAGCTTAAAACCGAATCTTTCTGAAAACCTTACAGCCCTGAAGGCCCTTGTCGGATCCTCAATAAAACTCAAGTTGTGTATAACCCTTATGATTTTTTCTCTAAGGTCGCGCTGCCCTCCGAAAAAGTCTATCAGCAGCCCGAAGTCCTTGAGGTTGAGTTTTACGGCAAGAGTGTTGATTGTGAAATCTCTTCTGTAGAGGTCTTTTTTTATTGAGGAGGTCTCCACCGTAGGAAGAGATGCCGGTGACTCGTAATATTCTGTCCTGGCAGTTGCCACATCAAGTTTCAGGCTGTCTGAGATTATTTTTGCCGTGCCGAACCTTTCGTGCGTTCTTACTTTTGCATTCAGTTTTCTGCCAAAAGACTTTGCAAAGGAAATTCCGTCTCCCTCGACAACAATGTCAATATCCAATCCGCCTGAGGCAGACTCACCCCGCAGCAGATCTCTCACAGAACCGCCGACAAGATAGGCGTTAATCCCAAGCTGGTCCGCAATCTCTCCTGCAAGCTTGAGGACAGCGTATATTTCACCTGGAAATTTTTCCTTGAGAAGTACGGCTATGTTTCTCCCTATGGAGGGTTTTTCTCTGGTATCTGATTTATCAATCCTGCGCCGCTTTAAAAATTCTTCATATAGGGTTCTTAAAAGGTCGGTTCTTGTTATTGCGCCGGTAATCTTTCCTTTTTCTATCACAGGCATAAATCTCTGATTATGCTCTATCATCATCTGCTCTATTTGCCTGATAGATGTGTCAGGATTGACAGTTGCAGCATCGGTTGTGCAGAAATCTATTGCCTTGCTTTTGCCAAATCCGTGAAAAAGCGCTTTTTCAACAATTTCCCTTGATATCAGTCCGGCATACTTTGTGTCTTTTGTAACCGGCAGGACATTCACGCCGTATTTAGTCATTGTTGTTTCTATTTCCTTTACGGCGCTGTCCCAGTTTATGCTTACGACAGGGCTTGTCATAATGTCCGATGCAACTTTGCCCGGTTTCACATTGTCCAGTATAACCCTTGTCAATTTTTCTTCAACTATCTCAAGGGATTCCTCTTTTACTGTGGCTGCCGCTGCCGTGGAATGGCCTCCGCCGCTGAATTCTCTCATTACATCTGCGGCATTGAGTTCAGGCGCGCGGCTTCTTGCCACTATAAGTATCTTGCCTTCCATTCTGAGAAGCACGAACAGCGCGTCAATGTCTTCCATGTCCATTATCCTGTGCGCAAGATGAGCGGCATCGCCGATATAATCCTCATTGGAAGCCTTTGCTATTTTTATCCGTATCCCGCTGCTGACTATTTCCTTTGACGACTGGACAAGTTCATTAAGTATGCCAAGCTCTTCACGGCTCATTTCCATCCTGAGAAAACTTGAGACTATATTCAGATTTGCGCCGCGCTTAATAAGATAGGCAGCGGCAAGGAGGTCCCGCTCTGTTGTGGACGGGAAGAGAAGAGAGCCTGTCTCTTCGTATATGCCGAGGCACAGGATGGTTGCCTCCATCGGCGACGGGTGGAGCTTTTTGTTTTTCAGTATCTCTGAAAATATGGTTGCTGTGGCGCCGACTTCCTCAATAATTTCAAGGCTGCCGCGTATATCCTCTTTTGCAAACGGATGGTGGTCGTATATATGTATGGCTACACCAGGTTTGGAAAGCAGTTCAGCAAACTGCCCGATCCTCTGGGGATTTTTAGTGTCAACAATAATCAGCCGTTTAATCTTTGACATGTCAATATCTTTAATCCGTTTGATATCAACAGGCTTGAATGCCTCTATGAAGTCTCTTAGTTTTTTTTCCTGTGAGCCCGCAAAGACTATCTCTGCCTCAGGATAGAGTTTTTTTGCGGCAACCATTGATGCAAGCGAATCAAAATCTGCGTTTATGTGAGAAGTTATTATATCCATTTTATTTACGCTCCGCAGCCGCGCCTCGCTGATTATTGCAAACAGGCAAAGGCGAGTCACTTCTGAAGAATCTTGCCGTCGCCGAAAACTACCCGATTTCTCCCTGTGGATTTTGCCTTATAAAGGGCATTGTCCGCTATCGTGATCATATCTTCTTTATTTCTTACTGAATGTGGAGGATAAGATGATATGCCGATGCTGACAGTAAGCCCTTTCTTGTCTTTAATTCCGCGGAATTTATGTTTTTTGATAAAGGCTCTTATGGTTTCAGCTTTTGAAACAGCTGCCTCCTGCGGTGTCTGAGGGAGAAGCACGATGAACTCTTCGCCGCCGTATCTTGCGAGCACATCGCTTTTTCTTGTGTGTTTTTTCAACAACTGCGCGAATTCGCTGAGGACAATATCCCCTGTCCTGTGTCCGTAGTTGTCGTTTATTTTTTTGAAGTGGTCAATATCAATCATAAGACAGCTAATATGGAGTTTATACCTCTGTGACCGGCTGATTTCTTCATCAATGCGATTATAAAAATATCTGATATTATAAAGCCCTGTAAGGTAATCTGTTATGGCGAGTTTTTCAAATTGAGACCGTTCGCCTTCTATCTTTTCGTGAAGAAAGGCATTATAGAGGGAATTAGCAGCAGAGTTTGCAATTGCCGTGCAGAGCCGTATCTCCCTCTCGGTGAAGTTATGATTTAACTTTGAAGTTCTCAGAAATAATGTCCCTATAACCTCATTTCTGAAGATTATGGGGATAACAACAATAGACCGAATCCCGATGGGCGCTATAATATGCCTGACTTCTTTAAGCAGCGGGTCTTTCAATGCGTCTCTTATAACCACGGGTTTCCGGCTGCTGAGCGCTTTTTGTATCTCAGGGTATTTTTTCAGGTCTAATCTCAGATTTACTATTTTAGGGTCTTCAAAGGTGGAGATGACATAAGCGTGCCTTTTCTCTTCGTAGGGGATGCTTACTATGGAACACCTTGTAACATCTATGGTTCCTGATATCTTACTCACAACGAAATACAGCACTTCTTTAGGATCAAGTGTTGAAGACATAAGATGCGTCAGTTCAAGCACTGTTTCAAGGTCTTTTTTTGCGTAGCGGACAGGTTTTAAAAAGCCTTTTTTGCTGATGGTTGTTTTATGTCCCATAGTTACCTAAAATTATAATTTTAGGGCGCTCAAAAAATCAAGGCTTTTATAAAGCAGGCAGCCTGATTATGGCGCCAGCAGATATTTTATTTTTACTGTAGGGAATATGTCAGCGAATTCTTTGGGAAATTTTCCTCTGAGAATATCAACTAAGGAAAATTTTTCTTTTTTGGTTACTACCTCCGGCTCTCCTTTTATGCCTGCAAGTTTTCCGGCAGCTGCAATAGCGTCTTCAAGGGTGCCGAGTTCGTCAACGAGCTTTGCCTCCAGCGCCTGTTTGCCGGTGAATATCCTGCCGTCAGCAAGTTTTTTGGCTTCCTCAAACGGAATCTTTCTGCCGTCGGATACAGCCTTGATAAATTGCTCGTGCACATCATCAAGCACGCCCTGAAGTATAAGCCTTTCCTCTTTTCCCATCTTCCTGAATACGGATGCAATATCCTTGTGCCTTCCGCTTTTGATGACCTCTGTTTTTACCCCGATTTTATCCATAAGGCCCTCTATATTGGGGAGCTCCATTATTACCCCGATGGAGCCTGTTAACGTCCCCGGATTTGCAATAATCCTGTCAGCAGGCGCAGAAACATAATAACCTCCTGAGGCTGCAACAGAGCCCATGGATACAATAACCTTCTTTTTCTCTTTTGCTTTTTTAACCTCTTCGTATATTTCCTGCGACGGCGCAACAGCTCCGCCCGGACTGTCCACCCGCAAAACAAGGGCTTTTACTGACGGGTCTTTAACATAGCCCTTTATTTCATCAGTAGTGGTTTTTGAATCCATTATCGGGCCCTCAATGCGCACAACAGCAACCTTTTCCCCAATAGGGACATTTTTCTGGAATACTGCAAATAGCACGCTTATTACTATCAATAGCGTCAAAAATCCCGTAATGATAAGGCAGGCCTTTTTCATTCTCCCCCCTTTTTGACATTCTTCATGCTGAGCCCTATCTTTCTCTCTTCAAGGTCAATCTTTATTATCCTGGTCCACACAATGTCGCCCTCTTTCAGAGGTTCTTCCAGCTTTACTATCTCGGATGTGTAGATAAGCCCTTCAACTTCATCTTGTATTTCCACAAATATCCCAAAGTCGGTCAGTCTCAGCACCTTGCTTTTCACTTCGTCTCCGAGTTTGAACCTGGCCGGTATATCGGCTGTCCAGGGGTCTGAAGTGAGCTGCTTTATGCCTAATGCTATTCTCTCCTTCTCGGGCTCTATGCTAAGGACCACAGCATCTATCTTCTGTCCTTTTTTAATGATTTCTGACGGATGTTTAATATGCTTTGTCCATGAGATGTCGGATATGTGCACAAGCCCGTCCACGCCCTCCGGAAGCCCTATGAATACTCCGAAGTCAGTAATGCTTTTTACCTTGCCTGTTATCTGCTGTCCTGCGCTGTACCGCTGTGAAACAAGCTCCCAGGGGCTTGGTTTAAGCTGCTTTATGCTTAATGAAAGGCGGCGCTCATTCTTATCAGCCTTCAGGATAACTGCCTCTACTGTTTCTCCTATTGAAAGGTATTTTGACGGATGTTTGGGCTTAGGCAGCCAGTCAATCTCTGATATGTGGACCAGCCCTTCAAGCCCTTTTTCAAGCTCTATGAATACGCCGTATTCGGTTATGTTCACAACATTGCCTTTTATTTTTTGGCCTGCGGGGTATTTCTCGTCTATGGTGCTCCACGGATCGGGTTTTTTCTGTTTGTATCCGAGGGTGACCCTTTTTTGTTCTTCGTCATATTTGAGCACAAGGACCTCAATCTCGTCGCCTACTGCAAAAAATTCCGAAGGATGGGTTATGCGTCCCCACGATATGTCTGATATGTGAAGCAGGCCGTCAAGCCCGCCGAGGTCAACGAAGACTCCGTAGTCCGTGATATTTTTTACAGTGCCTGTAAGGAGAACTCCCTCCTTCAGTTTTTCAAGCGTCTCTACCTTTTTCTTCTGTCTTTCTTCTTCAATGACAGCCCTGTGCGAAACTATGACGTTTGACCGCTTGTTATTAAGTTTCAGCACCTTAAAAAGCATTCTCTTGCTGATAAGGCTGTCCATGTCCCTTACTACTTTTACGTCTATCTGAGAACCCGGCAGGAAAGCAGTTACCCCGAGTATGTCCACTGAAAGCCCGCCTTTTGTTTTCCCTGAGATTACGCCTTCAAGAGCAGTGCCTTTACCCAGCGCAGATTCAATAATATCCCAGGCCTTTATCCTGTTGGCAGCTTTCCTTGACAGATTAACCATGCCATTGGAATACTTCATGGTGTCTACATACACGTCAATGGCGGTTCCCTCGTGCAGGCTTGAAAATTCTTCGGGGGAAAACTCTTCGGCCGGAACAAAGCCGTCGGCTTTATAGCCTATGTCAATTACAACTCCGTCCTGCTTTACGCTTATAATCTTTCCTTTTAGTATTGAGCCTTCTTCAATCCGGTGAAAGGTTTCAGCATAAAGCCTTTCCATCTCATTGTTTTTAATTTCCATCACCCTTTTATCCTCCTGTTTCCTTAACTTTTTTTATAATCTCCTCAATTATCCAGTCAGGCGTTGACGCCCCTGCCGTTATGCCCACGCTCTTTGCATTGCTCAACCACTCCGGAATTAATTCATCAGCAGTCTCTATGTGATAAGTCGGGACAGAAAGAGAACTGCATAATTTCGCAAGCTGGGTTGTGTTTGCGCTGTTTTTGCCTCCCACAACAAGCATGATATCCACATTTTTAGCCATCGCCGCTGTTTCTTTTAAACGCAGCGCCGTGGAATTGCATATTGTATTATATACCTTTACATTCTTCGCCTGCTCTATGACCTTTCCAAACAGTTTTTTTAGCGCTTCAACCGGCTGCGTGGTCTGAACAACAATCCCCACATTATGCTTTATTTTCGGAAGAGCGCCTTCAGCGTCAACGACTATTGCGTCGTCTCCCGCATAACTCATCAGGCCCTGCACCTCAGGGTGTTCCCTGTCCCCGAGTATTATTACCTGATACCCTTCTTCTCTGAGCAGTTTAGCATAATGCTGGGCTTTTTTCACAAAGGGGCAGGTTGCGTCAATTATATTGAATCCTGCCTCGGAAATCCTGTTCATAACCTGCAAAGGAATGCCGTGCGTCCTGATTATAATATCTTTTATCCCCGGAGTGGTTATGTCTTCAACCGGCTGAATACCTTCCTGTTTGAGTTTTTCTATTACCTGCGGGTTATGTATTATAGGGCCGAGAGTGAAAACGCCCTCCTGTTTTTTTTTCGCGGTCTTAAAAGCCATATCAACGGCTCTCTTTACCCCGAAACAGAATCCCGCTGTCTTAGCTGCTATTATTTTCATAACTTTTAACTTTCAACTTTAAACTTTTAATCTCTTCCATTATATCATTACCGATTCTCTCCTGAAAGGCTTTGCCTGATTCACTGCCTCCGCCATAGGAGGATATTTCTATGGGATTTCCGAATATAATTCTAATCTTTGAAAGTCTTATGAGTTTAGCTCCGGCAGGCAGCGCCGTATCCGTGCCGCCAATATAAGCGGGAACGACCTTTGCGCCGGAGAGCGCTGCTATGAGTCCCGTTCCTCTTTTTGCATCAAGAAGGCTGCCGTCCCTGCTCCTGCCGCCTTCAGGAAACATAACAATGAGTTCGCCTCTTTTTAACCTTCTCACTGCTTCTTTTATCGTAGACGGCTGCGGAGTGTCCCTGTCAACAGGGAATGAGAATGTTTTTACAAAGGTGCCGACAAGAGGTATTTTAAAAAGCCCTCTTTTTGCCATGAAAGTTGACTGCCTTTTCCTTATTGCCGCGCCTATCACCAGGGGATCCAAATGGCTGATGTGGTTTGATACGACAATAACGCCGCCTTTCCGTGGAACTTTTTCTATGCCGTCAATCTTAAACCTGAAAAAGATTTTAAAGAGCAGGAAGAAGAAGTTTGTGGCAAACCTGTATGCTAAAGTCAATGGCCCGCCCTTACGACTTTCATGATATTTTCCAAAACCTCGTCTATTGTCATTGCTGAGGAATCAATGAGCACGGCATCGTCTGCTTTCCTGAGCGGGGCAATGTCCCTGCCCGAATCCCTCGCGTCTCTTTCAACAACATCCTTCCTTGCATCCGATTCTGTCGCGCTTATGCCCTTTTCTTTTAGCTGAAGATAGCGCCTCTTTGCCCGCTCTTCAACAGACGCATCAAGATAAAATTTTTTCCATGCATCCGGAAACACAACTGTTGTCATATCCCTTCCCTCAGCCACAAGGTCAGAGTGGCGCGAAGCATCTCTCTGTATATCAAGAAGAAAATCTCTTACAACCTTTCTTGCAGAAAACACAGAAGAGTAATGTCCCATCTCAGTAGTGCGTATCTCTTCTGAGACATCCCTGCCATCAGGAAGTTGAGAGTTTTCTTTCAAAAATACTTTCCCGTCTTTGAAAGCAATGCCAATGCCCTTCAAAGCGCCTGCAATTTTCTCGTCGCTGTCTTCAGGCTTGATGCCTTTTTCCCTCAAGGCCAATGCAACCGCCCTGTAAAGCGCTCCTGTGTCAAGGTAGCTGAATCCAAGTTTTCCGGCAAGTAGTTTTGCTATCGTCCCCTTGCCTGCTCCTGAGGGCCCGTCTATGGCGATTACTTTTCCCATGAATTTGGTTATTTTAACCTAATTTTAAGATATAGCTCAATCGCTGCAGGCAGTTGCGTGAAGTGGCTGAAAATTTCTCCATTGCCCTGATTATGCTATACTTCAAAACCGCGTAATTCCAAACCGCGATGACTTGATGAAAGGATATGAAAGAAGATGAGCAACGAGCCGAATAAGGTAATTTACTCCATGATCGGAGTCAGCAAGCATTATGATAACAAAACGGTTTTAAAAGATATCTACCTCTCCTATTTCTACGGGGCCAAGATAGGAGTCCTCGGACTGAACGGCTCAGGGAAAAGCTCGCTTCTCCGCATTCTTGCAGGAGTTGATAAAGAGTTCAACGGCGAGACAGTCCTGTCGCCCGGACACACCATAGGTTTCCTTGAACAGGAGCCGCAGCTTGATAACAGCAAGACAGTGCGTGAGATAGTGGAAGAAGGTGTGCAGGAGATTGTTGATACTCTCAAAGAATATAACCTGATTAACGAGAAATTCGCAGAGCCTATGTCTGACGATGAGATGAGCAAGCTTATTGAACGTCAGGGAAAAGTACAGGAGAAACTTGATGCAATGGATGCATGGGATCTGGATTCGCGTCTTGAGATGGCCATGGATGCTTTACGCTGTCCTTTAGGAGATACATTGGTTAAAGTGCTGTCAGGAGGAGAGAGGCGTCGCGTGGCGCTTTGCAGGCTCCTCTTAAAAAAGCCGGACATCCTGCTTTTGGATGAACCGACCAACCACCTTGACGCCGAGACAGTGGCGTGGCTGGAGCATCATCTGCAGAGCTATGCTGGCACTATTATTGCAGTGACGCATGACAGGTATTTCCTTGATAATGTTGCCGGATGGATACTTGAACTTGACAGGGGACAGGGGATTCCGTGGAAAGGCAATTACTCATCGTGGCTGGAACAGAAGAAGAACCGTCTGGAGCAGGAAGAGAAGTCCGAGAGCGAAAGGCAGAAGACCCTTCAGCGCGAGCTTGAGTGGATACGGATGTCTCCAAAAGGACGCCACGCAAAGGCCAAGGCGCGCATCACTTCCTATGAAAATCTCCTCAGTCAGGATATTGAAAAGAGTTCAAAGGACCTTGAAATATATATCCCGCCGGGCCCCCGTCTTGGCGATGTAGTCATCAAGGCTGATAACGTGAGCAAGGCTTACGGCGATAATATCCTTATGGAGGGCATGACATTCTCCCTTCCACCGGGGGGAATTGTCGGTATAATAGGGCCTAACGGCGCGGGAAAGACCACTCTTTTCCGTATGATAACAGGCAAGGAACAGCCTGATTCAGGCACATTTAAAATTGGAGAAACCGTAAAATTTGCATATATTGACCAGAGCCGTGACGACCTTGACTCAAAGAAGAGCATATGGGAGATTATCTCCGACGGGCTGGATGTTGTTCAGCTTGGCAAGAGGCAGGTCAACTCGCGCGCCTATGTTGCGCGCTTCAACTTCTCAGGCAGCGACCAGCAGAAAAAAGTTTCCATGCTCTCAGGCGGGGAGAGAAACCGCGTGCATCTTGCGCGTATGCTTAAGGAAGAAGCCAATGTGCTTCTGCTTGACGAACCTACCAATGATCTGGATGTGAATACAATGCGCGCGCTTGAAGAGGCTTTGGAGAATTTTGCGGGCTGTGCAGTTGTCATCAGCCATGACAGATGGTTTCTCGACCGTATCGCTACACACATACTCGCCTTTGAAGGCGACAGCAAAGCTGTATGGTTTGACGGGAATTATTCAGAATACGAAGCGGACAGAAAGACACGTCTTGGCGCAGCAGCAGACCAGCCGCATCGCATCAAGTACAGGCATTTGACGAGAGGGTAAGATTTTTTCATTTACGATATGCGCGGATATAAATCAATGAAAATCATAAAGGTTTTAGATTTTTTGAAGATGTTCATGTGATGCGTATTCTTCAGCGCTATTGAGCTATCAAAAACCGGTCGCTGTCCCCATCTTTACCTATTTTTAACTATTTTTATTCCTACAGAGGATAGTATTGGAGTCTCACTTTGTGACGGTTGCTTTTTTAAATCTGCGCCCTTTGAGCTTCAATTTGCGTCTTGCAGTTAAGTCCAGTGTTTTAACTGATTCCGAGAGTATATGTGCAGTGTCTCTGACACAGTCGAAAGTAGGCACTATGCAAGTCCCTTTGAGAGCAGGATCGTTGCCTGTCCGCCTTATAAAGTTCTCATCGATAATTGACCGATTGTGGACTATAATATTACGTATTTCGATTACCTCTACGATTTTTCCAATATGAGTTTCTTTGCAGACATTTAAGTTGAATTTAGTTTTAAAGTATTTGTATATACCTTTAAAGGAATCATAGGATAGAGAAGAAATTTTTTTCTCAGCTATAACTCTGATTAATCCTTTTAGTGAGTCATTAGAAAGAACGGTTTCTATATCAATTTTTTCTTCTGATTTCATAGTTTCGGGCCGCTGTACGAAAATTTCAAAAAGTAAAGATGATAAATAGGTTAGATAATTTTCAATAATCCTGACATGTAAGACGTCTTGAAGGAAATGGCGATTTTCATGAAATTCTTTTATTGCGGCCTCACACGGGGGATCAATACCGTAAGATGTCCCCTTTTCTCTGTCAATTGCCTCGATTCTCCCTCCGCTTGGCAATGTTGTCATAGAGTCAATCAGCGAATAAACGTGTTCGACCACAGTTACCAGATGAAGCAAAAATGAATTGAATTGACTAATTTGGGATAATGTTTTAAAAAAATCCTCGCTGGCACTGGTGCCGATTCTAGGCAATAAAAAATTTTTCCCGAATAGGTGAGAATGTTTATTTTTGTTTTTAATTTCAGAATATGCGTTAGATATTTTCGATAATCCTTTAAAAATTTTAGGGATCTGCGTTGTAAGTTCTTCGGGTTCTAAGCGGCGCGTTACTTTTCCTGTACCCATACACTTTGTACAGGATATTGCCTTTTTCCCTGGCTCTGATATCTCAAGCATACTGGAGAATTATAGCATGATTAATGACGATAAAAGTACGCTGTCTATCAATGAATACTAAGTAAGGGGAGCGTACGCCTTTCTGCCTCGCGAGTACAAGCTGACCTTGATTTTATTAGAGACGCATCCCATATTCTTCATTCTCAATTTCCCCCTCAATAATATCCCCTTTTCTCCTTATTTTTCAAGAAAAATGCGGCGTGAGTGCCATGCGCCCATTTCGCCACCGTGCAATAAAATTATTTTTCCATAGTCAACTCAAACTTCTCATGGGTAAACCACTCTTTACCCCTTTTGACGGCTATGAACTTTCCCCTATTGATAAGGGTTCTCATGCTGTCAGGCGCAAAGCGAAGCGAATGGGCAACATCCTTGGCAGGTTGCGCTATAATGCCTTTTTTTGTCTCGTACAGTTTTATCAATATCCTGTCAATGCTTACTCTAAGCGCATCCTGCACGAGTGTCTTCATCCTGTCAACATTCATTGCATCCAGCGATTTTCTTATGGGGTCTTTATCAAATTCCGCACGGGTCAATTTATTCAGGACTCGGTCACCCTGCTCAAGCGACCTGTAATAACGTTCCCTGTTCTCTTCATCACCTTTAAGTATTACTATCGGATAACCCTTTGAAAGGAGAAGATAGTTGAGGATTATCCTTCCGGTTCTGCCGTTACAGTCTTCAAAGGGGTGGATAACTTCAAATAGAATATGCTGGATTGCCAGAAACCTTATGAAGTTTTCGGAATTCAAGGCTTCCACTATATAATATTTATAAACCGCCAGCCATTTCTCTATAACATAAGGGCCAGGAGGTACAATCTTAGAGCCTGTTATTTTTACATCTCCTTTCCTGTATTCGCCGCCTGCTTTAATCCCTTCGTAGAGCATCTTATTTATCTGGCGTATCATCGAAAGACTGAACATAAACTCTCCGGTCTTATGATTTTGGTACGCCATTTCATAAAAATACTTAGCTGTCCTGAAGTAGTTTAGGGCTTCCTGCTGGTTCTTTTTGAGCGGGATCCCTTTTGAAAGAACTTCTTCAAGCTCGTCTTCTGATATGAACACTCCTTCGATAAGGATTGAATTACGGGTTTCTTCTTTGAGGAGATAAAGCCATTCTTCATTGGTGACTTCTGGTTCTGGAATACCGCCAAGACTGACAAGGATTTCCTGCCTTTTATCGATTAAAGTGTTTCGCATAATCATATAGTATTTAAAATAATTAGTAATGTCAAGGGGTTTTAAGTGTTTCGCAAAGCTCATTTTTCTCAAACGAAACAGTTTTGGTCGAGCGTGACTACTTTTAAGAAAAAAAGGGAGTAATAAAACTTCAGCGCGATAACTTCTTCAGCATCTCAAAAAATCCCGGGAATGATATATTCACAGACGATATGCCGTTAATTATTGTTTTTCCGCTTGCAATCAATGCCGCAATTGAAAACGCCATTGCAATTCTGTGGTCTTTATAGCTGTCTATGGATGCGCCTTTGAGTTTTGCATTTCCTTTTATGCTTAAGCCGTCTTTGAATTCTTTGACCTCTGCTCCCATCTTTCTCAATCCTTCCGCCATTGCCTGTATCCTGTCTGATTCTTTGACCCTTAATTCTTCAGCGCCTTTTATCTTTGTTACGCCTTCAGCCTGTGTTGCGAGCACGCAAAGGATCGGGAATTCGTCTATCAAGGAAGGCATTATATCTCCGCTTATTTTTGCGGCCTTTAAATTGCCCGTAGCCCTGCAATGAATGTCTGCCACAGGCTCTCCGGACACGTCCCTGATATTTTCTATTTTTATATAAGCGCCCATCTCTTTTATAACTTTTAAAAAGCCTGTCCTTGTAGGGTTCATTCCTACATTTTTTATCAATATCTCTGAATCAGGGACAATCAACGCCCCTGCAATGAAAAATGCGGCAGATGAAAAGTCAGACGGAATTGTTATATCAACCGGATTCAATTTTTTATTCCCGAGTCCTTGAACCCTTATGTTTAAACCTTTTACTTCAATATTTGCTCCCATTGCCTTGAGCATTCTTTCCGTGTGGTCGCGGGATTTCTGAGGCTCTGTTATAGCAGTTGTTCCTTTGGCATATAATCCGGCAAGTATCAGGCATGATTTTACCTGCGCAGATGCAACAGGCATTTTGTAATTTATTGCTTTCAAATGCCCGCCTTTTATTTTCATAGGCAGATACTTGTCTGCATTACGCGCGGAGATTTCGGCCCCCATCTCTTTTAAAGGATTAATAACCCTCGCCATGGGCCGCTGCCTTAAAGAATCATCTCCCGTAAGCGCTGAAAAAAACGGATTCCCTGCGAGTATGCCTGACATCAGCCTTGCTGTCGTGCCTGAATTGCCGCAGTCAATTACGCTCGCCGGCTCCTTAAGGCCATGAATACCCTTGCCATAAATTGTAAGCTTGGTATTTTTGCCTTGACCCCTATTCTCTTCTATTTTGACGCCAAGTTTTCTGAACGAATTGAGGGTGCTCATTGTATCTTCCGCCCTGAGAAAATTCCTGACGATGCTTTTCCCGTCTGCTATTGATGCGAGCATTACTGCCCTGTGCGAAATGGATTTATCGGGAGGGGGAACTATCTTGCCTCTGAGTTTTTTCACTCTCTTGAGAGAAATACTATCTGACATTTTCTCTCAGCGCCTTGGCTTTATTGAATTCTTTTTCAACAGCCTCTGCGTCAGATTCTTTTAGGTGCCTGCCGATTTTATCAAGGTTTTTCTTAAGAAGCTCTATGAACTCAAGAATGTTCTCCCTGTTCATCAGGGATATATCGCGCCATAGTTCAGGCGAGCTTGCCGCAATCCGTGTCGTATCCTTAAATCCGTTGCCTGCATATCCGAGATATGAGTTGTTTATCTCAGCTATGGTATTTACAATGGCGTAAGCAACTACATGGGGGAGGTGACTGACAGCAGCATATATCCTGTCATGTTCATCTGCATCCAGAGTAGAGACTTTTGAGCCGATTGCTTCCCACAATTCAATGATTTTTTTCAGGGCAGCCTTATCCGTCTTTTCTGTCGGTGTTAATATGCACCCTGCGCCTGCAAATAAATCTGCTGTTGCCGTGTCTATCCCTGTCTTGTCGCTTCCTGCTATCGGATGCCCGCCTATGAAACTTACGCCTTCAGGCATCAGAGCTTCCATATCCCTGACAAGTTTTCCTTTAACGCTTCCGGCATCTGTTACAATCGCGCCTTTTTTAAATGAGCCGTTTATATTTTTTGCCGTTTCTGTAAATTGGCCGACAGGAATAGCAAAAAAAACAAGGTCAGAGTCAGCGCAGGCCTTTGATGCGTCAACCTCAAAAGAATCAATTATCTTCATCTCCACTGCTTTCTTGAGGTTATTTTCTTTTCTGCCATAGCCTGTTATGTGATTGCAGAGTCCTCTTTTCTTCAGGGCGAGTGCAAATGATGCACCGATGAGGCCCACACCGAGAATAGTGACTTTATTGAACTTTATATCCTTCATTAACTTTTAATTTTAAACTTTTAACTTGTTCTATATTTCTCTTCCAACAGCCTTTGCTATGGGTTTTAATTCAGCCATCAGTTTTTTGAACGCATCAGGTTTTAAGGACTGCTCTCCGTCTGACATTGCATTTTCAGGGTTCGTATGCACTTCTATGAGAAGGCCGTCCGCGCCTACTGCAACAGCGGCTTTTGCCATCGGAGCAACGAGGTCCCATTTGCCGACTCCGTGGCTCGGGTCCACTACAACAGGCAGATGTGTTTTTTGTTTAAGCACAGGCACGGCGCTGAGGTCAAGGGTATTTCTTGTAGCGGTCTCAAAGGTCCTTATGCCTCTTTCGCACAGTATAACTTGCTGATTGCCCTTTGACATTATATACTCTGCTGCCATAAGCCATTCCTTGATTGTGGCTGAAAGCCCTCTCTTGAGAAGAACCGGTTTATTGCACATTCCGACCTCAAGCAACAGCCTGAAATTCTGCATATTTCTTGCGCCTATTTGGATTATGTCCGTATATTTAAGTATTGTCTCCAGATCTCTCGGATCCATTATTTCTGTGACAACAGGGAGCCCTGTTTTTCTGCTTGCCTCGGCAAGGTGTTTAAGCCCTTCCTCTCCAAGCCCCTGAAATGAATAGGGCGAAGTCCTTGGCTTATAAGCTCCTCCCCGTATAAACGAAGCGCCGCCAGCCTTAACCTTTTCAGCTATGCTTATCATTACGGCTCTGTTTTCAACAGCGCACGGCCCCGCAATGACAGGTATTTTTTTGCCTCCGATGACTTTCCCTTTGACTTTTATTATCGTGTTCTGGGTCTTGAAGTCTCTGCTTGCAAGTTTATAAGGCTTGAGAATTCTTACCACATCCTCAACGCCCTTCATAACCCGCACGGCGTTTTCTTCTTCTTCCGTTATCCTTGAGGTATCGCCTATGACTCCTATAACTGTTTTTTCCGTGCCCTTTGATATGGTTGCTTTCAATCCTTTGCTCTCAAGTTTTTTGAGGATATGGTTGATGTTTTTTTCAGTAGCTTTCCGGTTTAAAACTATTATGTCCATTTATTCCTCCGAAATTAAGTTTAAAGTTAAAAGTGAAAAATTAAAAGTTGAAAATTGAAATACCAATAACTCTTAACTCTTAACTCTTAACTTCTTTAATGTTTTTATAAATCTTCTATTCTCCTCAGGCAGGCCTATGGTCACCCTTATTGCAGGGCCCATGGGCCTGACAATAATTCCATTATGAAGAAGTTTTTTATAAATATCCATTGAGTCCGCAACAGGCATGTAGATGAAATTGGCTTCTGTCGGCACATGCCTTATTCCAAGCGAAGACAGTTCTTTGTAGAGATAGCTTTTGCCTTTATTGTTTATCTCCTTTGATTTTTTGATGTGGCCTTTGTCTTTTAATGCCTCAATCGCTGCCTTCTGTGCAAGAGAATTAGTGTTGAACGGCGGCCGCACCTTATTCATCTCAGCAATTATTTCCTGATGCGCAATGCCGTAGCCGATTCTGAGCCCTGCAAGACCGTAAATCTTGGAGAAGGTTCTGAGGATTAATATATTCCTGCCTGCCCTGAAGTGTTTAAAGCTGTCTGCATATCCGGAATTCATAACATATTCATAGTATGCCTCATCAACAATTACAAGCATATTGTCCCTGATTTTTGCCATTAATCCGTCAAGTTCTTCCTGCGTATTCATCGTGCCTGTGGGATTATTCGGATTTGCTATAAACAGCATCTTTGTCTTTGGCGTCACGGTATTCAGCATTGCACCGAAGTCGTGCCTGTAGTCCCTGAGCGGAACTTGAATTGCCTTTCCTCCTCCTGCCTGAACAGCCATAGAGTAAACAACAAAAGAAGGATGCGCCATGACAGCTTCATCGCCCGGAGCTAAGAAGGTCCTTACAGCTATGTCAATAAGCTCGTTTGAGCCGTTTCCAAGGATAAGCTCATCGGGTTTGACAGAGAGTTTTCCTGCCAGCGCAGTTTTGAGATAATAACCGCTTCCATCAGGGTATCTGTTCAGTGTTTTTTTAAATCCGGCTGTTATTGCCCTGACAGCTGCGGGAGAGGGGCCTATAGGATTTTCATTTGAGGCAAGCTTTATGGAGTTTTTTATCCCCAGTTCCCGCTCAAGTTCTTCTATGGGTTTGCCGGGCATGTATGGTCTGAGCGCACTGATATGTTCCGGAGCCTTTATCACTACTGGCCACCATACGGATAAGAGCCGAGGAATTTGAGATAGAGGCAGCCGTCTTTTATATTCTCTATGGCTTTTCGGACCTTTTTATCCTCTATATGCCCTTCCATGTCCACAAAGAATATGTATTCCCATGCCTTTCTTCTGGAAGGCCTTGATTCCAGTTTCGTAAGATTTATCTTTGCCTTCTTAATCGGCTGAAGGATGTCGTAAAGAGCGCCCGGTTTATCTTTAATAGAGAACATAATTGATGTTTTGTCTTTTCCTGTTTTCGGAGCGATGTTTTTTGAAATTATAAGGAACCGTGTATAGTTGTGCTTATTGTCTTCTATGTTTCGCTCCACAAAATTAAGGCTGTATATCTTTGCGGCAAGTTCGCTTGCAATTGCGGCTGATGACGGGTCTTTTGATGCAAGCTCCGCTGCTTTTGCCGTGCTTGTAGCTTCAACTATTTCTGCATTCGGGAGATTCCTTTCAAGCCAGCCCCTGCACTGCGCTGTCGGCTGGGGATGAGAATATATTTTTTTAATGTCTTTTTTCCCGCTGCTTAAAGAAAGCAGATTATGCGATATCTCAAGCATAACCTCGGCTGTTATCTTGAGGTCATAATCAATGAACATGTCAAGGGTGTAACTCACCACTCCTTCCGTAGAGTTTTCAATGGGCACAACCCCGAATTCCGCTTTCCCTGATTCCACTGCTTCAAACACGTTTTTTATGCTTTCAACAGGCACGAAGTCTGCAGAAGAACCGAAGTGCCTTATTGCCGCAAGGTGCGTGAACGTGGCAACAGGGCCGAAATAAGCAATCTTCAGAGGTTCTTCAAGCGATAAAGAAGCTGATAGTATCTCTCTGTAAATTGACTTCAGGGCATCATTCGGGAAAGGCCCTTTATTCAGGGAGGTCAGCCTTTCAAGTATCTGGCGCTCGCGTTCAGGCGAGTAAAACTTTGACTTGGTATTGCGTTTTATATTTGCAATCTCAAGGACAATCTGCGACCGTTTATTGAGAAGTTTAAGCGTCTCTTCGTCAATAACGTCAATCTCATTTCTAAGCTTTTCAATATCTCCCATTAATCTCCCGCCTAAAAATCGCTCTGAATACGAGTAATTCTACTAATTTTCCTCTTGTTTTTGCAAGGCGATGTGTAAGTTACAGATATCTGCGGTATTATTTGCCGGTAAAGACGATGAGTGCGGCAATTATTGTAATATATCGGTGAATGAAGGGTGATGTGATTATTATAGGCGCAGGAGCTGCGGGACTGATGTGCGCTATTGAGGCGGCAAAGCGCAACAGGCTTGTTATCATTCTTGACCATGCCTCAAAGATAGGGCAAAAGATACTTGTTTCCGGCGGAGGCAGATGCAATTTTACGAATCTGAATATTCAGGCTGAACATTACATCTCTGCAAACCCTCATTTCTGCAAATCAGCCCTCGCCAGATTTACCCCGCAGGATTTTATCGCGCTCGTTAAAAAACACCGCATAAGTTTTCACGAAAAAGATGGTGGGCAGATGTTTTGCAGCGGCAGTTCACGGCAGATTGTGGAT
>QZJQ01000039.1 GCA_003599795.1 Nitrospiraceae bacterium | reverse complement strand
TAGGGTACACCGTAAAGCTCTGACTTCTTGCAAAGGTTCGGCCGGTGGGATCTGTCATGGTGAGGATCAGTTCATACTGTCCTTTCGAGGGGAAGGTCAGTCTGCCGCCTGTTTTAGTCAGAATACCGGAGGAGTAGATATAATACGGCTGTACGCCGCCGTCACCCTGAATGATTGTCCAGTCCGCGGTGAGATTCTCCAAATCAGTGCCGCTGACACTGACGGTCCCAGCTTCTCCAGCGTGCCAGGTCTGCTGGACACTGAGTGAAATTGACGGGATTGGATAGACCGTAGTGGATGTACTGTACGAGAACACTCTGCCCAGCGCGTCCGTCATGGAGGCCGTCAGGATATAGCTTCCGACATCTTTAAACTGTATTTTTCCGCCGTAGGCGTTTAGCGTTCCCTCCAAGGCATCGGAAATTTCCACAGGTTTTCCGTCTTTAGTGAGCGACCATTCCACCGGCAGCACGTTGTTGTTGCCGCGGGTCCTTAAGTCAACGGTTCGGTCGGTATGGGTCGATTCGGGAAGCTCGAATGATAGGGACAGCACCGGCAGGACTTCGATCCTGCCGCCGTTCTCGAACAGGAATACCCGCCCGGTTTCGTCGGTGATTCTCGCAATAAGTTCATAGGTTCCGGCGTGCTTGAAGCGGATTGAACCGCCGCTGTTGTCCAGCGTCCCGTCAATATATGTCGCAAAATCCTGGAATCCAAAGCCGTTCTCACACAGCCATTCGACTTTTAGGCCGTTAAGTTCTGAGGTATCTGGAATCACATTTACGATGGTATCGGTGTGGGCGGTTTTAGGCAGGGTATACAAAATGCCCGGAACCGGGTATACCTTGACCGGTGCGATATAGCTGTAAGTGCGCCCGGCAGGATCTGTAAAGGCAGCTTTGAGAACATATTCGCCCTTTTCTTTGAATAGGATGGAGCCGCCCTCGTTGGTTAGTTTCCCCTGCACAGCATCTGTGAGTGCAATTTCTTTGCCGTCTTTGCTCAGTGACCACTGGATTGTGGCATCACCAAGGTTTTCGAAGCGGCTTTCCACGCGGATAGTAGTGTCTGTGTGGGTAATTTCCGGCACATAGAAACCAATGGAACCTACCGGGTAGATGGTAATGGTTTTAGAGGTTTCAAAGATTCTGCCGGTTTCATCGGTGATCGATCCGGTGAGCATATATACGCCCTTGTCCTTGAAGCGAATTTTTCCGCCGTCATTAGTCAGGGCACCCTCCAGTTCGTCGGCAAGTACCGCTGCTTCGCCGTTCTTGATAATACTCCAGACTACCGTCAGTCCGTCCGCTTCTGTCAGTGTTGTGGAAACCTCAAGGGTTGTATCGGTATGGGAGGCTTCCGGGAGCTCAAAGGCAAATCTTACCACCGGATAAACTTTTGTATTTCCAGTATGGGTAAAGACTCGGCCGGTGTCATCCGTGACGGCAGCGGTCAGTGCATATTCACCCTTGGTTTTAAATACAAAGGTGCCGCCTTCATTAGAAAGATTGCCATCCAGGATGTCTGCCGGCTGAACGTTTTCTCCATCTTTCATCGCTGTCCACACAATATTGTGGCCGTAGAGCTTTTCCGGAAGGAATGTAAGAGTGGCCGATTTGTCCGTATGGGTTGTTTCCGGCAATTCAAAGTTAAGATTGATAACCGGATAAACCGTGATCTGTTTGGACAGCACGGTTTCTTTTCCTCTGGCGTTCTTCGCTGCAGCGGTCAGCGTGTACTGCCCCTCCTGAGTAAATTTAATTGTGCCTCCCTCCAACCCGAGGGTACCGCTGACGGCATCTTTAAGTTCCACAGGCTGCTGGGAACCGTCCACTGCAGTTTTAGTGAGCGACCAGGAGAAGCTTTTCATGTACTTCCACACAGGCATCACTTGGATTTCTGTATCGGTGTGAGCTGTTTCGGTAAGCTCAAACCGTACCTGTGCATTCGGGTAGCTGTGTGATCCGCCTCCCGAACCGCCACCAGGCGAAGGGGACGGAGTTGGAGACGGTGTCGGCGTTGGTACTGGTGTAGGCTGATTCTGGTTGGGAGGGGTTGGTGTCGGAGTAGTTTGTCCATCATCCGGATTTGTTGGACTTGGTGTTGTTGTACCCGGAGTCTTTGAAGGAGGAGTTGGCGTTGGTACAGGCTTTTCCGGTATAGCCTTGTCAATCAGATCGTCTGCTTCTCCTTTGGTCACAGGGTCATTGGGATGGAGCCTGTTATCATCCGTATCCCCTATGATGCCGTCCTCGCGGCCCACAATAATATATCCTTTGTCATCATCGTTGATAGCATCCTGGTCCTCATAGCCGCTGTGGCCCTGGGTGTTTTTTGCTTCCGCATCCTTCCCGCTGATCCTAACAAGCATCTTGATGATCTCGGCGCGGGTGATTGGGTCATCCGGGTGGAAGCCGTCAGGATAATCGGCAGGATCAAGGATGCCAGCATCAATCAGTGCTTCAATGTTTTTCTCCGACCAGTGGTCATCGATGTCGGGAAAGCTGGGCGGGTCTTTCACAGTATTTGCGGTGTCCAGCGGAATATCCCGCACCAAAATAGCGGCATACTCGCCTCGGGTTATGATTTCATCCTGCCGGATAAAGGCTTCCGGGTGCAGACGGTATGCCGTATAGATTCCACCGCACACCAACAGAAGAAGAACAAGGGCAAAAATGCCGACACGTTTTCCTTTTTCTTTCATGGGTTTTCAATCCTTTCTTTTTAATTTTGATAATGAAAAAGCCGGAATCATCAATCTGTGTGACTCCGGCCTCAAGCCTTTATAGGTTTCATAGCTTTAGCTCCATACCGCCCTGCTCCTGATGTTCTTTCCTCAATGCTTCCATAGCCTCCGGTGATGGATGGATGAGCTTCCCTTCAATCATCTCAAATACGCAGAAGTCATCACGGTCGCAGATCATTACCCGATGCTGATAGTCCTTCTGCATCTCGATGTAGTCCTGCACCTCCTTGGCGCTACAAAGCCATACACCGGAGGTGTAGCGTCCGTCCTGCAGAAAACAATAGCCACTGTACTGCGGCTCATTACTTTTAAGATCCAGGGCTCCGTTTGGACGAATTTGTGATAGCTGAAGACGTGCATGGTCAGGAAGAAGTTCATGCTTTAAGATGCCAAGCACATCGCTGCGGTTCCACCGGACTTTTTCTCCATCCGCCAGAGATACCGTAAAGATGGAGCGTCCTATAGGATTGGGATTGCTACCGTTTCCCCCGGTGCAGAAGTACAGCTGGTGCTTTGCCTCTCTTAAACTTTCCGGCAATGCCGAAGCCTTCAGGACAATGACCTTTCCGTCGATGGATATGTCATATCCGGTCTTAAGGCAGTCCTCCTGAGTAAACAATGTTTTTTCACTCATGGCGCTGCCCCTTCCTCTGCTCTACGAGTTCTAGAAGCCTCGCAGCGATAGCGATCTGTGTTTCCTCCGGCATCTCACGGATGGCGGCATGGACAAAGGCTTCCACCGCTTCCGGCGACTGGTCGCCCACCTCAATGAGTTCCACTTTCTTTGCGGTGACGATACCCTGCTGGATACTCAGTCGCACAATATCTCCGAAGCCTATGCGGGCAGCCTCACGCATCTCCTTGGGAATAAGGATGCGTCCCTTGCCGTCCACAATTTTATAAATGGGTTTTGTTTTCATGATGTATATCCTTCCTTTCTCATAACCTCCCGGACTGTGCCGGGGTCAATACCAAGCTCATCGAACAGCTCACGAAGCTCGTCCGGCAGGCTGTCTAAAATATCCGATTCCATAATAACGATGGCCCCGGCTGTGCAGACTATCTCCAGGTCACTGCCCTCCGGAATCCCAGCCGCCTCCAACAGGTCGTTTGGCAAAGTCAGATCACCTTCCTCATCATCCTCCTGCCAGCCGGACAGCTGTACCGCAATCTCTACGCCCTGGGGCGTGATAACAAGCTGCGGGCATAGGCTTTGTGTTTCTTCCTGGCTCACAGCAAGGGTGACATGCACCTCATCACCGGGTTTTAGTCCTGCCACACCGGGCAGCTCCACCGGAAGGATGATGCGGCCTTGTTTGTCCACAAGTGTGCTCATTTCAATCAATTTCATAATGTTGAACCTCCTAATAGATTTGGATTTGTTCTTCCATGCCATAAAGACCGGCCGTATCGAATAGTCCCAGTTGTGTCGGTATATCCCTCAGCCGTTCACCGGTGTCGTAGTTGGATATTAGAACTTCGGCGTATTCGCATCCGTTGTCATAGCGCTGGGCAAGGTTATTGATGCGGCTGACCGATTCAATGTTAAAGTCTTTGTACAGCTCGCGGATGAATTCGCAGTCGTTATAGCTGACCAGCCATTTGCCCTGGCAGGATGCCAGAGTATCACGCAGGCGGTAGTGATCCTCTTTTCTGAAAACCACTTCATAATGTCCCTCCGTCTGATAATATGGCGGGTCACAATAGATGAAAGCATTTTCACGGTCATACTGCTTTATCAGAGCTTCAAAATCCTTGTTCTCAATAATTGTATCTTTGAGCCTTCGGCTGCCCTGCCAGAGCAGGTGGAAAGTTTTACGGATATCAAAGGGCTGACAGCCGTAGCTGGTGCATCCGCTTCCGTAGCTTAAGCGAATGAGCCTGTAAAAAGCGGCAGCACGCTTTACGTCATTCATCTGTGCGGTTTCGAGGAGAATGGGTTTGATTTCTTCAAACTGCGGCTCTGAGAGATGCCGCTGGGCGATCTCCAGTTCTTCCTTAAGGTACTCATTGGTGAATTCATCCTTCTCCAGATATTTTTTTAAGACATTGAATTCATCCCGCCCATTCAGAGGAAAGAAATTCAGCTCCTTGAGAAGAGCAAAGGGACGGTCGCGGACGCAGCGGAAAAGATTCGCAAGGTCGGAATTAAAGTCGTTGTATACCTCCATGGCGGTATTGGGCGTTCGTCCGAACAGCACCCAGCCCCCGCCGCCGAAGACTTCAATGTACCGTCCGAATTCCTTGGGCATCCTTTGATAGATCAAATCCCGCAATGCTTTTTTACCGCCTACCCAGCTGATAATGCTGTTCATTTTCATCACCTCCCTCTGCTTCGACGGCTGATTTTCTCCGCGTCAGTTTTCATACAGGAGCCGTCAGGACTCCAGCAGATAAAGCCGACACCGGGATAGGGACAGCCCACACAGCGAGCGGGATCTTTTGGCGGTGGTACGGTATACTTTTTCGGCGGTCCGGTTGACCCCCTGCTTGTTTTTTCTTCTGGGGTTACTTCGTAGTTCATAGTTCAGCTCCTTTCTTGGAAAAACAAAAAAGGCACTGCCTTTTTTATTAGACAGCGCCTTTTCGTTTTTTATTTTATTATGGGTTACAGCATCTGCTGACTGGGCTGGTGACCGGAATATTCCAGCATCATCTCCCGGTCATTTCTTCGAATGATGCCGTAGGGCGTAATGCATGCATTGGCTTCCTCCATCAAATTGGGATCATAGCGGGAGAAGTGAATGTGTTTAAGTAAAGGGTCATCTTCCGGAATCTGATAGTGCTCTAAAAATTCCTGCTTAGCATAATCTTCTGGAGAGGAAAGCTCCGGATAAAAATCATAACAGTCAAGGTTCTGCGTCAGATCCAAAGCCTGATCGATGCCGGAGCAGTCAGCAATTTCAAAGGTGGCTTTCAGCTTTGGAAGTTCTCCTCCAGATTCCAGCTCACGTATGCGTACCGCCAGGAGATTCATTTTATCAATGTCCTCGCTGGAGGAAAACGCCTGCTCCAGCGCCGGAATGGGACTCGTGCAGTGATAGAACACGCACTCATCGAGGGATGCTACACCGAGTTGCTCCAGCACTGCGATCGTTTCCTCGTCGGTGGCCGGCAAAAGAAGTGGAACGGTGTGTTCAAGTTCCGGAGCATGATTCAATTCAAAATCTGCTTTAGCCAGCTGGAGCTTAAACACATAGGGAGGTTCCTCCGGAATTTTCGGAAGATGAATTCCGTCATAGACCTGCTTCTGATTCCCGAAATCATTCACTACATATATTCCGTTAAAATATATTCCTCCTTCCGCTTCACGCCGTATGCATCCGACCTTTTCCATGTCCAGCAGCTCAATGATTTCCTCCTGGTATTCAGGTGGGATGTAATTAACTGCATCCACAAAATCGTTGTCGATATAGAATTTCCCAAGCTCCCGGTCGTTCTTTGCCTTAATGATATGGACATCCTCCAGATTATAGGTGAGATTGATGAGCATCTGCATGGTTGGATGCCCATCGTCCATCATGGCACAGCCAGTGAAAGCTGTACGGTCATGTACGGACAGATCGCTGATGCGTCCGGCAAGAAAATTCAGCTCTGCCAGAGAGGGATTGTCGGGAATAAAGCTCAATTCTTCTCCATGCATATTTAAACACTCCACGATCTTGTACGGCTGATTGCCAATGATCCTTGCACGATGTAGTGCATCCTGTATCTCGCTACTGTATGCAGGAAGAGTAAGATATGCGCCGGTATAGGCCGGGGCATTGTATAGGTCCGGCCGCATGAGCGTTACGGTCAACACTTTTTCTTTTTCTGACATTTGACCATCTCCCTTATACATAATAAAGGCGTCTTTTACTATAATGCCAAAGACGCAAGGCTGATTTGGAAATAAAAAAAGCACCGTTCAGTTTCTATTGAAACCAAAAGGCGCTGGTTGACTGTTATTCTCTTTTATAGGGGCTGGTTCATTTCAGGACCAGATTGCGTTAAGTCTGGATAAAAGTACGAGACCATCGCTTCGTATTGATCCTGCGATGATAGGCAGGTATCCATGAGAAATCCCTTTTCTGATTTGTATTCCTTCAGACCACGGTAGTAAAACAGCTTATGCTCATGGTCAATGATAAAAGGAAGGATATCATTTTTAAGGCATTCTTTAAACATAATGATACGCCCTACTCGGCCGTTGCCGTCCTGAAAAGGATGGATGCTTTCGAATCTGTAATGGAAGTCCACGATATCCTCAACTGTTATATCCTTTTTTTGATGGTAATCAGAAAGCAGTTTTTGAATTTCTATACCGACCTTTGACGGAGCAGTTGTTTTCATATCACCGACTACGTTAGGTCTGGCTTTGTAGTCTCCGACACGAAACCACTCTTTGCGTTCATCGGAAGTATTTCTTTTAAGGAGCCGGTGGAATTCCTTAATCATATCCTCCGTCAGTTCCTCGTCCGCATGGGCAAGCATATAATCAAAGCAGGAAAAATGATTTACTGTTTCAATAATATCGTCAACATTTGCCGCTTCATTCGGTTCCATATTGACGGTGTTTGTCTCATAAATGTATCGGGTCTGATCCTCGGACAATCGGCTGCCTTCGATCCGGTTCGAATTAAAAGCGAGCTTGACCTGAGTCTGATGGTACAGACCGCCCTTTAGCTTCATCTCTTTTTCTTCCAGTAATCGTTCCAGCAATCTCTGCTTCATGAATATCACCCCTCTCTCTATACAGTGTCACATATTATTATACCACATTTTTACTTAATTTTATCTGACTTTTGCTCATGCGTCATATAAACTCAACGGTTTTGATTCTGCTGAATTTTGATTTCTTCATTACCATATGCCGATTTCATTTATAATAAAAGTAAAAAAAGACTGGTAGCGTGCACTGGCAGCTTGAGGTTCACCTCTTCTGAAATAAAAAAAGCTCCCTTCAGTTTGTTAAAACCAAAGAGCGCTACATGTGAAATTGCAGTCCTTGTTCTTGATAGAGGATAGCGAAGTTTGCAGTCTTAAGATGAGTAACCTTATCACTCTTTACTAGCTCAGGGTGTGTGCTGAGCCATTCCAGATCTTCCATTCTGGTAGCTTGAGGTTCGCCTTCGCCGTAGCGAAAAGATTTTACTACCACCGAAATGTATTCCGATCCCCCGCAGTCCTCTACCAGTTCTTTATATATCTGAGAGTTTTGGATGTCCTCTACTTCAGGGATGCCGCCGATGATACCAATATCACGAATTCCTGTGTTAGTTTCCAGACCAATGATGGAGAATACCTTGCTCATTTACATTCCTCCCATCACCGGATTACCGTATCCGAAATCGGGAGAGTCGTTTTTTATTTCATTCTCCAGCTTAAGTGAGTAGTTTTTATCCCTCCAGAAGCTGACGTAAATCCCGCCGTCCGGCTTTTTGATTGACCGTTGCTCGAACATTTCGCCCCAGCCATCACTATTCTGACCAGTCACAAAATCTAGAAGCTCGGCGGTTTCTTCACCGGAGAGAGATTCTTTTAGCCCTGCGGTCATGATCCCCCACAGCTCGCCGTCGACAATCTCTACTGACGGATAAAGGCTAAACACCTTTTGATTGAGAGCTTCGTCGTGGATATACTCGGCAAGGCCACGGTCGTTATCGAATCTCCGGTTCTCCTTGGCGATAGCCGCTAGGATAGCATCCTCATAAGCCACAACCTCCACAGCACTGATTTCCTCCGGGTTATCTTCCAACCCATGCTCACCTAGGGGATAGGTGACGATCTTCAGAGGGAAAAAGATACGCATTGTTTCGTTTGCCATTTTGATCTCCTCCATTCGTATTTGGAAATGGTCAATTTAAAGCCTAAAAAGGCATAAAAAAAGCGGGGTATCTTCGTTAGAAAATATTCCCGCCATGCTTTAAAAAATTAGTATTTATTTGTTTACGAGGGTTCGAATCCCCCCAGTATGTCAAAAAAGCCCGATGTCATCTATGAAACTATGAGACAAAAAAACGAGGATAAAAATCCCCGAAAAGGCAGATGCCATGCGGCTTTGACCACATGGCATCTATATTCACCTAATTTGATGGTGGAGCTAAGGGGATTCGAACCCCTGACCCCCACACTGCCAGTGTGATGCGCTCCCAACTGCGCTATAGCCCCCTATGATTTTATCATTTACAGCATAATCATTTTAATATTTTTTTAATACATAGTCAAGGGACAAATTCTTCCCGTTCAAGCAAATTCAATCCACATATATTGTCTCAGTGCTGTAATCCAACATTACAGCTCTTCCATCATTCTCAACAAAATTGACTATGCTTGCCATCATGCTGTCCGCATGCCCTGCTTCGTTCGATACGCATGCCACACCGATTAATGCCCTCTGCCATTTATCATTCATGTCCACCTCGGCTACCGAGGCATTAAACCTGGACCTTAAACGCTCTATTATGCTCTTTATAATATGTCTCTTTTCCTTCAGGGAATAAGCGTTGTCAATTGCCAATGCTATTCTGCAAACACCGATAACCACGCGCTGTTGAATCCTCCTTATACAGCCTTTGATACTTATCCTTCCGCATATGCCTTTAATAATTATACCATATTTACTTTGATAAGTTGCATTGAAAATGCTATACTGATTTAGTACAAAATAAATAGGAGATGACTTGATTTGCCTTTTGACGGAGTTGTTGCAAAATGCATAGTGGAAGAATTAACTCAACTGCTTGTGGGCGGCCGCATTGAAAAAATATTTCAGCCGGAAGCCGATGAAGTGGTATTAAATATAAGGTCCACGGGTAGGAACTTCAAGCTGGCTTTAAGTGCAAGTGCAAATTACCCCAGGATCCATATAACCCGGATTTCAAAGGAGAACCCTGTCACTCCTCCTAATTTCTGCATGCTTTTAAGAAAGCATCTGTCGGGCGGCAGAATTATTGAAATTATATTTCATGATTATGAAAGGATAATCACCCTTTTAATTGAGTCGGTGAACGAACTGGGAGACCTTTCATTGAAAAAGCTGGTAATTGAAATAATGGGACGTCACAGCAATATTATCCTTCTCAACAGCGAAGACAGGATAATGGATTCAATCAAGCATATAGACAGCGATATCAGCAGTGTAAGGGAAGTCATGCCTGCGAGGCCTTATATTCTTCCACCGTCCCAGGATAAGACCAGCCTGGAAAAACTTGATATTGACACTTTTATTGAAGGTATTTCAAAGGAAAGCCGGACAAGCAGCGTCAGCATTGAAAAGCACCTATTGAACAGCATTAAGGGGTTCAGCCCCCTTTTGTGCAGGGAAATCTGCTGGCGTTCAGGCATAGACGGCAAGACTCCTTTATCAGGCTTTGAAAAATATATGCTGATTAAGCTAAAGGAGACTCTTGGGGAATTGAACACAAGCATAATCAGCTCCGATTTTTCGCCATGCATAATTTTCGAAGATAGGGCGGGAGAAAAACCGCTTGATTTTCATAGTATGAAAATTTTGCAGTACTCCAACGTCGAGCATCTATCTTCAATAAGCGAGGCGTTGGATGTTTTTTATTCAACCAGGGACAACGCTGAAAGACTTAAACAAAAAAAATCAGATCTTTTTAAGGTACTTAACAATAATATTGACCGCTGCCGTAAAAAGCTGGCTCTCCAGCAGGAAAAACTCAAGGAAGTGGCGGACAGGGAAAAGCTTAAACTTTATGGTGAGCTTGTTACTGCCAATATTTACTCCATCCCCAAAAACTCAAAAAGTGTCCTTCTGCTTGACTATTATAGTGAAAACAACGATTACATTGAGGTTCCACTGGATGAAAACCTGTTGCCGCAGGAGAATGCACAGAAATACTACAGGCAATACTCCAAGGCCAAGAGCACATATGAGAACACCAGTAAGCAGGTGCAGGAAACCTTGAATGAGCTGGAATACCTCGAAAGCGTAATGCACATTCTGGAAAACTGCTCTTTAGCCCACGAAATTGAAGAAATCCGGGAGGAATTGGCGGGAGAGGGCTACCTGAGAAGCAGGAAAAAGAGAATTTCAAGACAGCATAAACCCTCTGAACCGCTGCATTATAAATCGTCAGAAGGACTTGATATCCTCGTCGGCAGGAACAATTGCCAGAACGACCATTTAACCATGAAAACGGCGTCTTCCAACGATATCTGGCTTCATACAAGGAATATTCCCGGTTCCCATGTTGTCGTCAAAAAGCAGCAGCAGAATGTTCCTGATACAACCTTGCTGGAAGCTGCAGCAATAGCCGCTTACCACAGCAAAGCCCAGATGTCCTCGAATGTACCTGTGGATTATACTACCGTCAAGAATGTCAAAAAGCCGCCCGGAGCAAAGCCGGGCATGGTCATTTACGAAAATTTCAAAACAATAATTACAACCCCTGACAAAGCCTTGATAGATAAGTTAAAAATGACTCTCTGAAAAGTAATGGTCCGGAGATTAACGTCACTTCAACACCAGATAACCAAAGCATTCTGGTCTGTGAAAATCAGGTATGGGGTTGAATACCTCGTTCCAGCATCCGTAATGCGGGTACAGGGTGTCATCTCCATACTTATAGAAGTTGCCATTCATTACTTTCCCAGGTTTAAAACATGTCTTACCGTAATACTCTTCAATAAAATTAAACGGTACCGAAAACTCAATATTCCACTGCAAACTTTATCATTATGGATGCTTTTGTTTAAATGTCTATCGGATATTTGCCGTATTTGTGTACCGTTTCAATCATTGCCCTGAGGTTTTCAGGCGGAACTACGGAAGTTATCGTATTGCCTGATGAAAGTATATGTCTACCCCCTGGTGATACTCTTTTTATGCATTCCTTTGTAGCTTCTATTACTTCTTCTACCGAACCACGCACAAGCAAATCGACTTCCACGTTCCCCATGACTCCAACTTTGCCAGGGAACCTTTCTTTTACAAGTGCAAGATCCATTGAGGCACTTAGCTGCAAGGGGCCTAAAACATCTACTCCTGTGCTGACTATCATGTCAATTAACGGCCATATGTTCCCATCCGTATGCTTTATTACATAAGCCCCCGCCCTCTTAATTTCGGTTACAATTGTCCTGAGGCCGGGAAGAATAAACTCCTCAAAATCTGCAGGTGAAATAAATGGTGCCAGATTTGACCCATAATCATCACCAAGTACTATAATCTCCACACCTTCCGATATGACATTTCTATACAATTCCACATGATAGTCCTTAACTATTTCAGTCATTCTTTTAACCAGATTCGGATTCAATTTGATGTCAACAAACAGCTCCTCATGTCCGGCCCTTAGATATTGTGGGCCGGCAAATACATCTTCGCCGACAAAAGCAATTGCCCTTTTGTCTTTAAAACGCCTGACCATTTCTCTAACAGAATTGAGGATGTACGGATCGGATGGATTGGGAGGAGTATAGAAATCAAGGTCTTCTTCCGATTCAATTATCGGAGGTTTTATTACATGAGGAATGGCTTCCATTGTAAACTGCTCTAAAGCACCCCACTTATCCCTGAAAATCCGTTTTGATTCATCAACCCAGTTTGTTTTGGGATTTACTACTCCTGCAAGTGACGTAACCACATCATAATAATCTGATTGCTCAATAAAATCCAAATAGGTCATGCCGGGAAAAAGTCCTTCAATAACTTTAGGATCAACCGATAGCTCCATTGTCGGAACCCTGTCGGGTATTTTCCCCTCTAATACTGCAAAAACCCTGTCTCTTGAATTCATTTTCTCCATTTAAAATGCCTCCTTTATATTATCCCGGTTAACAGGTATTGAATTTTTCCGACAATGGCTTCCGTTCTCAACATGCAAATATCCTCAAGCTTACCTGAAAAAGGTGTAGGAACTCCCAGTCCACCACATACAAGCGGCTCCGCGTCAAGATAGTCGAATGCCTTTTCAATAACCAACCGAACAATTTCGGCACCAGCTCCACACTTCTCAACAGCATCATGAGCTATAAGAATTCTTCCTGTTTTTTTTACAGACTCAATAATTGTATCAATATCCATTGGTACAAGAGTTCTTAAGTCTATTAACTCAGCACTTATTTCATTAAATTCATTTAATGCATTTATTACTTTTTTCAATGCATGTCCATAAGATACTATAGTAATTTGTTCACCTTCATGTACTATTTTTGCTTTACCCAGAGGTATTTCCCATGTACCTTCCGGTACATCCTGGATATCATTATAAAGAAGTCTGTTCTCCATAAAGATTACAGGCGTGTCATCTCTTATACTGGCTTTCAGCAACCCCTTTGCATCATAGGGATTAGAAGGCACAACTACTTTAAGTCCGGGAGTATGCATAAACCAAGCCTCAAGAGACTGGGAGTGCTGGCTGGCTTCACGGGTGCCTATACCATACTGGGTTCTGATAACCATGGGAATCTTTAACTGCCAGCCTGACATTAAATCAGCCTTCGCTGCCTGGTTTACAACCGGGTCCATACATGTAGTTAAAAAATCCATATACATAATTTCCGCAACAGGTCTTAATCCTGCCATGGCAGCCCCAGTTGCCAGTCCAATAATCCCCGACTCGGATATTGGTGTATCTTGTGCACGCATTGCTCCGTACTTTTCATAAATCCCTCTTAATGCTCCCCAAACACCGCCATATTCTCCGACATCTTCACCTATTACAAAGACATTATTATCTCTTTCCATTTCTTCCTGAATTGCCTCATTTATTGCTTTTAGATAACTTATTCTTCGCATAGTTGATACCTCGAATTTGCTATTTTCATGAATTCATTTATATCAGGAAATGGGCTCGTTTTCGCATATTGTACGGCTTCATTAAATTCTTGTTGAATTTCCTTGTAAAGCTGTTCCCTGATATCCTTTTCCAAACCTTCATCCTGCATAAGTTCCTTCTCAAGTATATCGATCGGATCTTTATCCGCCCATCCTTCAACCTCTTGCTTGGGCCTATGTTGTGGAAGATCCTTCAATACCATACAGTGACCTTCTACCCTGTAGGTTTTGCATTCGATTAAAGTAGGCCCCTCTCCTTCTCTTGCCCTGTTTACAGCTTTGCAAGTTTTTTCATATACGTCCAAAACATGATTGCCATCTGCAATTATACCCGGTATCGAATAGCCGTCCGCTCTTTTTGCAATATCCGGATGTGACAGCGTTTTATAGGAAGGAGTAGTAGCTGCAAACAGATTATTTTCACATACAAAGATTAAGGGTAGCTTCCATAACGCTGCCATATTTATCGATTCATTAAATGTCCCCTGGTTCGAAGCACCTTCACTGAAAAAGCAAACCGTAACCCTGTCCGAACCCTTGTATTTTGATGCATAAGCAGTTCCAAGCGATAGCGGTATACCTCCTCCTACAATCCCGTTACCACCCATAAGCCCGTTTTCTATATCAAAAAGGTGCATGGAGCCTCCCATCCCTTTACAAAGGCCTGTCTCTCTTCCCATTAATTCGGCAAACACTTTTTTAATGCTGCATCCTTTTGCAATTGCATGCCCATGGCCTCTATGGGTGCTGAATATGTAGTCGTCTTTTCTCAAAGCATTGCAAACGCCTACAGCTACTGCTTCCTCTCCCGTATAGCAATGTATTGCTCCTTCAACATCCCCTTCTTTATACAGCTTCTTGATAAGCGCTTCAAACTCTCTTATTATCATCATGCTTTTTAGCATCTGAATTTTTTGCATTCGCGTGAGCATTCTCTTTTTTCCTTTCACATTATTCACTTCTCGCAATTATTTTCCTCTGATCGCGTTTATCATGGCTTCCAAATTCTCAATAGGCACCTGTACTGGTATACCTTCAGCGGTATTTACAATATATCCGCCCCTCAATGCTACCTCTTCGGTTAACTTTTTAATTTCATTTTCAATTTCCTCCGGAGTGCCATTCAATATCAGTTTTATGCAGTCAAGATTTCCCATAAGGCAGATATCTGAACCGATTTCATCTTTAACCAAGTTCATATCAGCATACTCCGCAATTGTCAGGATATCTCCTCCTGCCTGCACCATCGCCTTTAAGTGCTGCAGCTTATTTTCAGCCGCATGGTAAATAACGTTTCCTCCAGCCCGTTTAATTGCCTCTGCAACCCTTGCAGCAGGTTCAAGTGCAAACTTTTCATATGTATCAACACTTATAAAGCGGCTGGAAGCACTGCAATCACCAAGCCATATTACATCCGCTCCAGCCTCTACAAGTGCCTGCCCCCACAACATTTCAAGTTCTTCAAAGAATTTTACGCTTTTAATCAGAAAATCCGGTCTATCATACAGTAGGGTCATAATGGGTACGATCCCAAAAGCTAAAGTAAGTGCAGTAAAGGGCGCCGCAATGCTACTGCAAATTAGAATTTTCTCCCCCCAATGCTGTCTCAAAAGTCGTTGGGCCTCAAGATTAACCTTCATCCGCCCATCAGTCTCAGGGTCAGGTATCCTGAAGTCAGCCAAAATACCCTCTGTTGCCGGGAGATACTTTTTTACCGCCCGTGGAATTTGATCTTCACTTGTAACTTCAATCCCTAACGGTTCAAATTCCAGTAAATCATCTATAAAAATTCCTGCCCAATCTAAATCAAACCTTTCTATCACCTTGTTCCACGCTTCTGCCAAAATATCCGCATCTGTTGAATACTGCCGGTAGGATACGTTGGAAAGCTGGGCAGCGAATTGATCTAATGCAATTGGTAATACAGGCATTTGTTCGGGAATTCCCAGATTTATAGCAGTTGCAAAATCCCTATTTATGTTTTTTCTTGCCATACTAACTATCATTCCTTTCGTTGCGCTCAAGGCATAAAATATTATGAAAGATGTTAACTCTCAACTCTACACTCTCAACTCTTAACTCTTTCAAGCTAGTAACCCCTTTCTTGTTACCATATGTCCCGTTATCCCTTTAAAGCTCCGGAAGTGAGTCCTCTTATAAAATATTTTGACCCGACAAGATAAATTGTCAGCACAGGAATTGTTGCAACAGTCAGAGCAGAAAACACGAGGCTCCAGTCGGTTTGAAACTGACCGAAGAATATGGTAACTGCCAGAAGCAGTGTTTTCTTTTCGGGCGAATGAATAAATATTAAAGGAAAATATACATCATTCCATATAGGCACAAAATTATATATTGTTACGGTTGCTACCGCCGGTTTGATTAAAGGCGCAATGATTCTGAAAAGGATTTTTCTTTCCGAGCAGCCGTCTATATAAGCTGATTCATCCAGTTCCACAGGTACCATTTTGATAAAACCCATAAAGATAAACATTGAAAATGGAATTGTCATTGCAGTGTAAACCAGTATAAGCCCAATTAAACTATCTATCAAATTAAGCGTGTTAAGTAATTCATTAATATATAGGACGCCTAATCGTATCGGTATCATCATGCCAGCCAAAAAATATATGGATAAAGGGTTTACATACTTCATTTTGTATCTTGCCAGTGCATAAGATAACAAGATTGATACAAATACTGTTATCAGTATTGACAGAACAGTAACAAAAAAACTGTTTCTAAAATACAATGCAAAATTCTGAGTTGTAAAAATTTTTATAAACCCGCTAAAATTCAACTTAATGGGCATGCTTAAAGGATGCTTGATAATTTCTGCATTTGTTTTCAGAGCAGTAATCACCATCAAAAAAACAGGATATACAGTAAAAATCAAATAAATAAACAATAAAGCCTGAATCAATGCATCCTTATATTTTACTTTAGTTATCCGCATTATTCGTTCTCACTCCAGTCTAATAATTCTCCCTTTTACCATATAAATTAAACCATAAAATTACACCCAAACCGATGATTGCAAACATACAGGATGCAATTGCCGCTCCAAGCCCCATATCGGGCGGAGCTCCCGCTCTTTGACCAAAACTGGTCCTATAAAAGAAAGTTCCCAGTATATCGGTAGAATAATTTGGTCCCGCAAGTGTTCCCTCCATAGCATAAATAATTTCAAAAGCGCTGAAATTTCCAACAAAAGTGAGCGTCGTTATTATAAAAATAACAGGGGAAATCAATGGGAGTGTTATGTAGAAGAATTTTTGCCAGGAACTTACTCCATCTATATCCGAAGCCTCATAGATATCCTGTGAAATAGACTGTAGGCCTGCCAGAAACAGCATCATAGGAATACCGACATATTGCCATGCATTGGCAACAGCTATGGATAGCAGGGCAAATTTCGGGTCACCCAGCCACGGTTTGGCTAAAAATTCCAAACCAACTGATTTTAAAACATAGTTCAACGGTCCCCATAAAGGGTTATATATCAATGTCCACAAAAAACCTACGATTACGACGGAAATTGTAGTGGGAATAAAATAGACTGTTCTGAAAAATTTGCTGCCTGTCAGTTCCTTGTTCAATAATAAAGCAATCACTAATGCTGCAACATTTTGTAATATAATTGTGTAAATAAAAAACTTCATATTGTTAAATAGAGAGTTGAAAAACCTTACATTAAACGGATTTTCAGTAAACAACCTGGAAAAATTACTTAAACCTACAAATTCTTTTTCCCCATAACCGGTCCATGAAAAAAGGCTTAACCCTAATGATGATATCAACGGCAGCAACATAAATATCGTATAAATAACAAATGCCGGAAGCACAAATACTGCAAAAGATGTTTTTGATCTTTTCATTCATAAAACCTCGCAATGAATAATATTTCTCATATGGGGCGCCTGATAGCGCCCCATATGGAATGGCCTAAGTTTGGTTATTTTTTTATACTATCAAAAAACCATTTCATACCGTCCTGAATATGCTGAGCCGCTTGTTGCGGAGTATAATCACCAATCCACATCTTAGAAACAGCTTCTGAGGTTAATGTACCGACATCCGGCTGCTGTTTCTTTAGGTACTGGTATGTCCAGGTAATCATGACATTATCTGATTGCGGGCTAAGATAAGTAAGCCATTCTGATGCCTGTTCATCTGCCACTCCCCTGACTTCAGGATGACGTGAGTAGAATCCGACGACGGTATCGCCAAGCATTTGCGCGCCTTCTGCACTTACCAGCCAATTTACATATGTATTGGCAGCGTCCATATTTTTGCAATTTTTATTTATTCCGTAACCGAAAGAAACATTTGCATTCAGCCATCGCTTATCCCCCTTGTTTTGTACAGGGGTGGCAAAACACCCAAAATCCAGATCCGGATTCATTTTTTTCAGGTAGAAGGTTTCAAACGACCCTGATGGATAAATCGCCGCCTGTTCCGATATAAACATCTGCTGCTGATCCGTATAGCCTATTCCTTCATATCCTTCAGGGAAATAATCCTTCAATTTGTTAATAACTTCAAGATGTTTTACAAATCCAGCATCAAGAAAATCTGTTTCACCTTTTATTAATTTCTGCTTCCATTCTTCTCCACCGACAAAAGGCATAATAATGGGACCCGATAACAGCTCTTCAAGCGTCCAGCTGTCTTTCGCTCCTTGTGCTATGGGAATAATCCCTTTTGATTTCAATACTTCGCATGCTTTGAAGAACTCATCCCAGGTTTCCGGCTTATTCAGATTATTTGATTCAAAGATCTTTTTATTATATAGAAAACCCAGATATACCAAGCCCTCAGGTGCTGCATATATTTTACCGTCTTCCGTACTGAAAGGCATTTTTGTACTTGCCGGCATGTCTTTCAGGTTTGGTATGACTGCTTCATTCAGTTCAACAAGATAGCCTCCATCATATAACCTTTTTCCTGCATCAAATGACCTGACCATGATTATCTCTTCTGCCTTTCCACTTGTCAGAGCAGCTTGAAGATAGCTGTCATATTCGGTGTTTTTTACAGGGTTGAATTTAACCTTGATGTTTGGATACTGCTTGTTAAAAGCTTCATTTATTTTAGCCCATCCTTCGGCGTCCTCTGTTCTCCAGCTTGTCATTGCCAATTCGACCGGTTTACCGGTATCCTGGTCCGCATTTTTCGTTTCTTCGTTCTGTGTACTTTGCTCTGCTTTTGCAGGTTCCTTATCCTCCGTACCGAAGCTTTTTCCGCCGCCACACCCTGCAAACAATGTAAGCAAAAGGATACCGATTAGCATACATGCCAAAATCTTTTTCATTAAGACCGCCTCCTAAAATTTGATAATTCTACAACATCCTATGTTCACAAAAACCCGAATGAGTATTTCTAACCCACGCATGATTCACCCCTTTCTCAATAGGCAAGTTTGTTTGATGGTACTTCAAATTCCCTTTCTTAGCTAGTTTTTGAAAAGACCAGAGCCTTTACAGTATCTGCAATTGCATCGGACGACATTCCATATTTCCCTCTTAACCATTCCTGGCTTCCAACAAGTGAAACATTGATATCCGGTAGAGCAATCCTTTTAAATTTGACACCAACTGCTGAATGATCGGCAAGTACCTCTGCCACCGCACTTCCCAGGCCGCCATTGATATTATGCTCTTCTACTGTGACGATGGCACCGGTCTCATTTGCGGCCTTTAAAATTGCTTCCTTATCGATGGGTTTTATTGTGTGCATGCTTATCAAACGGCATTTGATTCCTTGCCTTTCAAGACTATGTACCGCCTCAAAAGCATTATACCCGATAGTCCCGGTGTAAATAACCGTTGCATCATTCCCTTCCGTAACTTCAATAGCTTTTCCTATTTTAAAATCAATCGCTCCTCTGTGGATATCCTTTTCGTTCTTATACCCGCACCTGTAATATACCGGACCGTTATGCGCAATCATCGCCTCAGTGGCCGCCTTTGCCTCAATACAATCGGAGGGCGCAAGCACCACTAAATTAGGAAGTGCTCTCATGATCGCCAGGTCTTCGGTGGAATGATGGGAAATGCCAAGTGGACCATATGCCATACCGCCACCGATAATGACTATTTTTACATTCGCGTTGTGATAGCATACATCGTTCCGGATCTGTTCAAGACACCTGAGGGTAGGAAAATTTGCAATAGAATATGTAATGGCAATATTCCCTTCCATCGCAACTCCGCAGGCTATGCCTGTCATATTCTGCTCTGCGACACCGGCATTGTAATACCTGTCAGGGAAATTCTCTGCAAAAGGCTCTATCTCACCATATCCGATATCAGCCAGCACCATGAAAATCCGATTATCCTTCTCAGCGAGTTCAACCAACGTTTTATTAAAAGTAGCTCTCATAATTGTCCTCCCAACCCTTTGATCGCTTCATCAAGCTTATCATCTGCTATATATTTGTAATGGCACGAAACTGTATTCTCAAGGTAATCAACACATTTGCCTTTTACCGTCCTGGCAAGAATCCATGTAGGCTTTCCCTTTATCATAGGTACTTTGGACAAAACATCTTCAATTTCATCATAATTGTGACCATCAATTTCACAAACAGCCCATCTGAAGTCCTCAAGTTTCTTTGCAAAGGGCTCCATTTCAATGACATCCTCCATTTTCCCAAGAGCCTGGATACGGTTGTAGTCAATAATCACCGTCAGATTATCAAGCTTGTGCTGTGCGGCAAACATGATGGCCTCCCAGGTAGATCCTTCGTTGCAATCTCCATCGCTCATCAGACAGAATATCTTGTGTGTTTTCCCTGCCTGTTTTGCCGCAAGCGCCATTCCCGCAGCTACTGGAAGTCCGTGACCAAGCGAGCCGGTAGAAAATTCAACGCCGGGGATATGATGGCTTATATGACCTGAAAGCTTTCCATTATCCATATAGTATGTATCAAGCCATTCCATCGGAAAAAATCCTTTTTCTGCAAGAACCGCATATACCGCTGCACCACCATGTCCCTTACTTAATATAAACCGGTCCCTTTCGGGCCATTTGGGATTTTCCGGTTTTACTCTCAATATTTTTTCATATAAAACCGCAAGCAAATCCGCCATCGACAGCATACTGCCCACATGCCCGCTCCTACCGCGGTTGGTCATTCGTATGCAATGAGAACGTATTGATGTAGCAAACTCTTGGTATTTTAAGTATGAATCACTCTGCCTGATTTCTTCATTTTTGATCCTTTCCATTGTGTTGTAATCTCCTTTCTTCACCTATGATTCATGTTATCGTTATTCCGCCATCTGCTACAATGATAGCTCCATTAAGGTAGGATGATTCTTCCGATGCAAGAAAAAGCGCAATTCTTGCAATTTCATCCGGATATCCCCAGCGTCTTAATGGCGTGCCTTTCTGCAGAAACACTTTTTCATCAAAATCAGGATCGTCAAGGTTACTTTCCTTTACCATAGGAGTTTTAATCGCCGCAGGTGCAATACAATTTACCCGGATACCCATTGGCCCATATTCAACCGCCATTGACCGGGTAAGTGAGACTGTAGCTCCTTTTGTTGCTGTATAAGCGTCACACTTCGGAATGCCTATGACACCAGCGCTTGATGCCGTGTTTATTATACTTCCGTTACTATTTGCAAGCATTAAAGGCAACGCATATTTGCAGCAATAAAACAGTCCGTTTAAGTTGATTCCAAGAATCCTATCCCATATTTCCGGAGAAAGCTCCGAAATAATATTATCCTGCTTGCCCAGAAATACGGAAGCATTGTTATAAAGCACTTCCAGCTTTCCATCATATTCCCCGATAACTGAAAAGGCATTTTTTACAGCCTCTCTATCGGATATATCCAACTGAATAAATTTAACTTTCCCCCCGTCATTGATTATAGAAGCTTCCGCTTCCGCTCCAATTTTTTCGTCAATATCAAGTAAATAAACTTTTGCACCCTCTGCAGCAAAGAGCCTTGCTGCTGCAAAGCCTATGCCACGGCCTGCACCGGTAATCGCCGCGACTTTCCCTTCCAGTCTCATTTTTGACCTCCTGTATTATGCTGGTAATACTTTGCAATAAATATCAATTCTTTAACTGTTTACATGCGCTGAATTTGTACTTCCCTTTAAGAGATACGTTTCTCTATATAATTAAAAATAAATACTAAAACCGTTGCTCTATCGATGCAAAATCGCTGATCCTGGTTATATCAATAACTGAAATAGAATAAAAACATATAATAATAAAAGAATTTCATTTAGCATTGTGATATTCGCTCCCCCGATGATGAAGCCTTATAAAACTTGCAGTTTTGCATAATCTTATGAATTATGGCTTTTTTAAACACACTTAGCCGCCAGTGCGATTACAATTTCTCTTAAATTCAATCCCCCTCTTTTTAAGTTCAATATTTACAGGAAACGTTTCTCTTTTATTTTAGCACTTTCCTTTTGGAAAGTAAACACCTTTATAAAAAAATTTGTATAAAAGTGTTTTATTCTTTATAGATTTTGAAGGACTTGTTCAACATTGCTTCTTAATGCAATCTGAGGCGTAACCAGGGTGTTTTCCTGGGGAATTGTTCCTTCGGATAAATATGAATAGAGTGTCCTTAAAGCCAGTTTTCCTTGCAAATCTGCATTCTGATGTATTGTTGCCACAACAATCCCTTTATTCATATATTCAATCTGTTCTTTGAATATATCTGTCGCCACGACCCTGACCTTGCCAATTAAGCCGTTATCTTCAATGCATTTGCAGACTGCAGAGGAATTCCCGGTAGCAACATAGATTGCTCCAATATCCTGCCGCTCAAGCAGAAGCTTCTTGGTAAGCACATATGCAAGCTCCGTGTCATCCTGGGTTTCGAAAACGCCTGCAATAGTAATCGGGGTACGATTATTCGCCTCCTCAAAAAAACCGTTTACCTTCTCTTTATGTACTTCAATATCCTTGTTACCTATAAACATAGCTGCAACTTTATCCGACGGTAAAAACAACCGGATAATTTCAGCAGCCATCTTCCCTGAAAGCTCTGCATTGACTCTTACGCATGTAAGCCTTTTACCATAAGCGGTTATATCGCTTCCCAACAACACCAGCGGGATGTTCTTTTCCTGTATCTGCTTGAGAATATTTTCATAGTTGTGATACACAGGGCACAGAATAATTGCATTAATATTCTGTTGCATCAATTCGGATAGGCTTAATTGAATACTCTCAGCTAAATTTTGCTTGTGTGAAAAATACTTGAATATGCCTTTCATATTAAAATCCGCCAATCGTTCCAATTCAACATTCAAGCCTTTTTCCATAAATTTATAGAACTGCGGCCAGTCATTTGGCATGATTATCCCTATTCTCATCTCATTCCTCGCAAGGGATTGTGCAACCTTATTTACTTTGTATCCCAGCCTGTTGGCAGTATCAATTATTTCAAAGCGCCTGCTTTCGCTAATGCCATTTTTTCCGGTTAGGGCTTTGTTAACCGTTGATAATGAAATACCCAATTCTTTTGCAATGTCTTTAACAGTTACTCTTTTCACTTTCTCCATTTTAACCCACCTAAATTAGTGATACGTTTCGCTTAATTATTATATCATAAATTTCATTTATGTGCTAAAAAAAATAAAAAAAACTGCAGGTGGTATGCAATTTGGTCATTGATATTTGGGGCTTTTTAATGTAATATAATATGAAAATGAAGTTTTCATATTGCTAGGGGTGTAGTATATGTTTTCGCAGAAAATCGTCGATAATCTCAATAAATCCTCATGGATCAGGGCAATGTTTGAAGAAGGGGAAAAGCTCAGGAAGCTGCATGGTCCCGACAAAGTATTTGATTTCAGTATAGGAAACCCTGAAATAGAGCCGCTTCAAGCAGTAGAGGATGTTCTAAAAAAGCTTGTGCAGGAAGACAATCCGGCAAAGCACCGGTATATGAGCAATGCAGGCTACGATGATGTCAGAGAAAAGGTTGCTGCACACTTGAGCAAGGAACATGGAGTTCCTGTACAGCCGCAAAACATAGTTATGACCTGCGGAGCTGCAGCAGGGTTGAACGTTGTTCTAAAAGCGCTGCTTAACCCTGGTGAAGAGGTAATTGTATTTTCGCCTTTTTTTGTAGAGTACCTGACCTACATAGACAATCACGGAGGCAAGCCCGTCACGGTACCTACCGTACCTTCAGTGTTTGAACCGGACCCGGAGGTGCTTAAGAATTATATTTCCTCCAAAACCAAAGCTGTTATTATTAACTCTCCGAATAATCCTACAGGAGTTATTTACAGCGAACAAGCCTTGAAGGGAATTGCCGCAGCACTGGAAGCTAAAGAAAAGGAATACGGTACTGCAATATTTGTAATTTCGGATGAACCGTATACCAAGGTTGTTTATGATAATGCCGTTGTGCCAAGTGTGCTTAATATATTTAAAAATTCAATAATCGTTAATTCCTTCAGTAAATCGCTGGCTCTACCCGGTGAACGCATCGGATATATTGCGGCAAACACTTCCATCAAAGATGTTGATGTACTGTCAAGCGGTCTGGTTTATTGCAATCGTACATTGGGATATGTCAATGCGCCTGCACTTTTCCAGAAGGTTATTGCCGAAACACTGGAAGAGTCTATTGATGCAGAGTGGTATAAAATAAGGCGCGATATGCTTTACAACCATCTTGTCAGTCTGGGCTTCACTTGCCTTAAGCCCCAGGGAGCCTTCTATCTATTCCCGAAGGCCTTGATTGAGGATGATGTGGAATTCGTGAAGCGTGCTGTCAAATACAACCTGCTGCTTGTGCCCGGAAAAGGCTTCGGCTGTCCCGGATACTTCCGTCTGGCATATTGCATGAGTCTTAAGACAATTGAGGGTTCACTTCCGGCATTCGAGGCGCTAGCCAAGGAGTTAAGGTAGAAAGTTATATCAATCCCTTGACTTAATTACCAGCAGCAGCCCACTCTTTACAGAAACCTCCGCAACCTCGTCAGTGAATTCATTGCTTACGCCCCATGTCATACCTAATTCAATCGTTGCGTTATGCAGTGGATAATAAAGTCCTTTGGTGGTCACTCCAACAACCTTTTCGCTGAGGGGAAGAAGGGTAATTTTTATGTCCCTTTCCCTCGTCAGCCAAATTCTATCGTTTATTATCGTTACCTCATTGTACTCGTTAACAATAATCCCTTTTATTCCTCTGTCCAGCATTTTTTTAAGCAGGAATACATTGGAAAGCGAATGGTCGATACGGGTACCCAGTCCACCTATGACAACAGCTTCCTTGCAGCCTTTTTCAGCTGCAAAATCCACAGCAATCTCAGTGTCTGTCATGTCCTTTTCCGCCGGGAACTCCTCTATCTTTACGCCAAGATTCCTAAAATATTCAAAATCCTCCCGCGTAATTGAATCAAAATCACCTATAAGTACATGAGGCTTGACACCAAGCCGCCTGGCATGTGCAGCTCCCCCATCAACGCTGACGATCAACCCGGCCCCGTTAAAGTACTTTTCGTAATATGTATAGTCTTTTATTTCGCCATTACAAATAATTACAGCTTTCATTTATATGATTTTTCCTTCAATTCTCTGATAATCTGCTCGGCATTCACTGCATTATATACGGTAGACCCTGCTACTATTATATTCGCTCCCGCTTCTGTAACCCTGTAAATATTTCTTAAGTCAATTCCTCCATCAATTTCTATATCCGTATTAAGTCCTCTTCTCTTGACAGTTTCTCTCAACTCCCTTATTTTTTCAGTCATTGATTCTATATAGGACTGTCCGCCAAATCCAGGGTTAACAGTCATTAAAAGTACCATATCAACCTCATCCAGTACCCAGTCAATGGTAGAAAGTGAAGTTGCCGGATTTAGTGCAACCGCAGCTTTAATATTTCTCTGTTTGATTTTTTGTATCGTCCTGTTCAAATGACGGCATGCTTCTACATGGACAGAAATTATATTTGCACCTGCATCTATAAAGCTGTCGATATAATTGTCAGGATTCTCTATCATTAAATGGACGTCAAACTCCAATCCTGTAGTTTTCCTCAAGCATTTCACCACCGGAGGGCCTAATGTTATGTTGGGTACAAAATGCCCATCCATTACGTCAATATGTATTATATCTGCACCGGCTTTGTCAACCTTGCTGATTTCTTCATCCAGCTTTGAAAAATCCGCTGAAAGTATTGATGGTGCTATTTTAATCATGTGCATAAACTCCTTTTTATTTTTTAATAGTACGTCGTAGGCGCACTGTATCCTTCCATCCCCTCGCCTCTTGCCTCTTACCTCTTGCCCGTAAAATGGTACCTCCTACTTCTTCCACTTATTAGCCTCATTCTGCTTCAAAATATTATACAGCTGCACATACCTATTGTACCTCCCGACATCAACATCACCCTTCTCCATCGCTTCTTTCACACTGCAGCCGGGTTCGCTTATATGACTGCACCCTGTAAACCTGCAGCTGCCAAGATAGCTGCCGAATTCCGGATAGAAAAGCTGAAGTTCCTCGCATTTAATATTGGAGAGCTCAAAGGAACTAAAGCCTGGTGTATCCACAATGTAGCCTCCAGAATCCAGCTTAACCAATTCTGCATGACGCGTTGTATGCCTTCCCCTGTCAATTTTGCGGCTAACATCACCTGTCTCCATAATTTGCTCATCCATTATCCTGTTAAGTATAGTTGACTTTCCAACTCCCGACTGGCCTGCAAATACACTTATCCTGCCATGCAGCACTTCTTTCAGCACATCATAACCGACATTGATTTTGGAGCTGGTAAAAATCAGTTTGTAATTTGTCCTGAAGTACGCTTGAGCAATCTTTTCGTACTCTTCCCGCGTACCAAGGTCTATTTTGTTGATACATATTACAATATTTATACCTTTGGCCTCCGCTGTGACAATGAGCTTATCCAACAAAACAAAATCAGGCTCCGGTGATTTTACAGCGATAACAAAAACAACTTGATTCACATTCGCTACTGCAGGCCTGACAAGTGCAGATTCTCTCGGTAAAATTTCTTCTATGTTACCGATTTTTTTTGCATCATCGATAATGGATAGAGAAATCCTGTCTCCAGGTAACGGAGTTATATCATCCTTGCGAAAGATTCCTCTCGCCTTGCACTCATAAACTCCGTTTTCAGCAGCAACATAATAGAAGCCTCCTATACCTTTAACAATGATGCCTGCTGGCAAATTTTCAACCTCCTACTGGTTATCGTACCTGTAAAATTCCGTATAGAACGCATTGTCAAGGAAAACACGAACCTTTGTCGACCCGTTTTCAGGCACAGGTATCGAAATAGTCGCCGGGAAACTGCTTTTATTCCTTTTTTCGTTGACTATTGTCTGAACCTTTTGGGTATCGGAAGGTGTAATCTCTACCAGTATCTTAACCTTATCCCCGTAACTCTCAGGGTTATCCAGATTAATCCTCTCGCTTACCGTTTTCCTCTGCAGATTCTGTATCTGACCGTCTGCCGCCTGGGCATATTCTCCTTCAAAATATATATCCACCGGACTGCCCTCATCCACAGGCGTCTTTGCAGGAGGGTACTGCTTTGTTACGGCATCCACAGCATTACTTACATCTTCGGGAAATATCTTGCCGATGACAAGCTTGGAATCCATAAGAAGCTTTTGTGCTTCATCCCTGGTTTTCCCAACCAGGTCAGGTACCTCCACCTGTTTCAGTTCCGGTCCTACGCTTTTAAATACGGTTACAACAGTACCGGGTTTTACTTCCTCATCAATTTCCGGATCAGTTCTGACCACCAATCCACTGGCAATAGTGTCACTGTGCTCCTCTTCAATTTTCGACGTCAGTCCGAGCTTTTTCAAATCAGCCTCTGCAGTTCTATAATCCTGCAGCTTCAGGTCCGGTATAACAATCAATTGAGGGCCGTTACTGACCTCAAATTCTATAGTATTGTTTCCCTGCAATTTTAATACCTGTCCGGCTCCAAAGCTCTGGGAAATGATGATATCCTTCTCCACCTGCTCATTAAATACCCTTTTTTCCTTTACGTTAATATTCTTGGCCTGCAGCTCATCTCTTACAGCGTTAAAGTCCTTTCCGACATAATTTCCGACTTCAAAGTCTTCTGATTCAGGCATAATCGTTGGGAACACTACCTTATAGGTTATATATCCAACCGCAAGCATTATTATAAGCGAAGTGAAAACAGCCAGCACAACCGTATACTTATCTTTTTTCTTTTCTCTCCGTTTTTCATTATCCTTCATTGTCATTAGCCCCTCTTTTTGAATAACGTTTTTAAGCTCCATATCAAAGCCCTCGGTATCCAAAATGTCGATTTTCCTCGTAGGACACTCATCAACGCTTTCTTCAGTCATAAATTCCCCGTTGGGCTCTTTCAGCACCCTGTAAAGGTCTGCAAGCATATCGGATGCTGTTTGATACCTTTTGCTCTGTTCTTTTTTAATTGCCTTCATTATTATATCATTTACACCCTTAGGCACATTTTTGTTAAGCTCGACAGGCGGTTTTGCCAGGTTCTGGATGTGCTTCAGGGCCACTGCGACAGGAGTCTCCCCTTCAAAGGGTACTCTACCTGTCACCATCTCATATAATGCGATTCCCAGAGAATACAAGTCCGATTTCTCATCTATAAATCCGCCTCTTGCCTGTTCAGGAGAAAAATAATGAACTGAACCGATAGTGCTGCCGACCATGGTAATAGTTGTTGAAGACACTGCTCTTGCGATGCCGAAATCCGTCACCTTTGCTATCCCATTCTTTGTCAGCAGAATGTTATGAGGCTTGATATCCCTGTGGACAATGTGGTTTCTATGTGCCTGTTCAATTGCCGAACATATCTGTATTGCTATATTTACGGCTTCCTTCCATTTTAAAGGTCCTTCACGGGATATATATTCCTTCAATGTAACACCATCTATGTACTCCATAACTATGTAATGAATATTGTCTTCATGTCCTACATCGTATATGGAGACAATATTGGGGTGTGAGAGACTGGCTGCGGCTTGGGCCTCGATGCGGAATCTCTTCACAAATTCTTCGTCGTTGGTGAATTCAGGTCTTAAAATCTTCACTGCGACAAATCTATCCAGGAGCCTGCATTTGGCCTTATAAACAAAAGC